>JBIIIF010000208.1:0-12924 GCA_044235005.1 Planctomycetaceae bacterium
GATCGGCAGCACGACGCGGCCGAATCCGGTATATCGATTGGTATTTTTGTTCGAGAACCCGTTCTGGCGAGCGAAACTGTTGATCACGACCACATCTGTGCCGCCTCCCGAGAAGAAATTTCCGCCGCGAAGGACTCCGTCGGCACCGCTCGGATCGGTAAATGGGTCAATAACAGCATCGGCCCCGTACGGAGCGAACCGGTCGAAGCACCATTCATTGCTCCCGGCATAGAGGTCAACCAGGCCGAAGGGATTCGGCTTCGCGTTGGCACCAACATGGAGAGTCTGAAATTCTTTCAGCCATTCACCGTTCGCGACCATGTCGCCGTTCTCTTCCTGAAACCACATGGTGGTCGTTCCCGCCCGACAGGCGTACTCCCATTCCGCCTCGGTCGGCAAGCGATACCCTTCAGCCTTCAGAATTCGGGTTGGATTGCCGTCCTGCATGAGGTAGGCCGCTGACTTACCTTCCGTTTGGCTAAGCGCATTGCAGAACGCTGTGGCATCCGTCAGCGAGACATTGCTCAACACCGGCGAGTCAGGGTTCGCAGGGTCATTTTCCTCGGGTAGCCTTTTCATCACCTTCAGATACTGGCCGTTTTTCACTTCATGCGTCTGCATGTAGAACGCGCGCGTGATCCGAACGGAATGGCGCGGCGACGATGCTATAATGGTCGCCAAAAATGAATTCCGACTTGATTCATCCGTGAGGTTTTGTGCAATCGCCTCAGCTTCCTTCGCATCGCTTCCCATTAAGAACTCGCCCGGCGGGATGAGTTTGAACTGCATGCCGAGTGAATTGGTAAACTCGACCGGCACGCCCAAATGCCTGGCCCATGCCTCTTGATGAGCCTTCGCCTGCGCGGCGTCGAACGGGGCGATGGCCGGCGACGGAGCGGCGCCGTTTGACGTTGATGATTTCGAGCCAACCGAGTCATTCCCCGTTGTTGATGCCGTAATCCCCCTGCGCTGGATTGGCTGCTCGGCAATCACTTTGCCGTCGCCGTTGACGACAAGCTTGTCGCCCAACAATTCGACTTTGACACGAGTTTCCGTTCCCTTCCTGAGCGTGAACGAATCCGTCTCGAACGACAGATCGCCGCGAGTGATCACCAGATTCTTCTCTCCGGTTTTCAATAAGATGGGTTCGATAACAGTGCCAGAAAGAGTCAGCTCGGTCCCCTTTATCGTGACTTCGACTTCCGGGTCAAGAATCTCCACGCGCAGGGTTCCGTGCGGAGTCGGAATCAAAATAATCACCGCAATCAGCAACACGATGGCGGCGGCCGCTCCTCCCAGCAGCACGCGAGGATTTCGATGCAGAGGTGGCGCGATGGCCTGAGTGGCTTCCTGCTGCCGACTTCTTCTCTTCTGGCGTTCCTCCGCTCGCACGGACGTCATAGTCTCCGGATCCGTGTTGACGCCAACATCTCCGTTGATCATCGTCGCATCACTGGCGGCGTTGACCTTCAAACCAGCGGCCGGCGTTTTGACCTGTTGCGTCGGGACGTTCGATAAGGAAGCAGCTCCCAGATTGCTGAGAAATGACTGCAAACCGGGGTCCTCATAGCTGCTGGGCGCAGCCGCGCTGATCTCCGGGGATGAACCGCTCTGACAGGCTTCCAGGTCGCGAATCACTTCCGTCATTGACGGATAACGGTCTTTCGCCTGTTTAGCCACCATTTTTCGGAAGACCGAATCCACTGACGCGGGAATGTCAGGATCAACACGACACAGCGACGGAATCGGGGCGTCTCGATGAGCCAGAAGTTTTGACATCAAGGTGTCGCCGTCGTAAGCGCACTTTCCGGTCAACAGATACCACAGGGAAATCCCCAGGCTGTAAATGTCGCTGCGAGCATCGGCGTGCTTCGTGCTCAGCGCCTGCTCCGGAGCCATATAGTCCACTGTCCCCATGACAGCGCCGGTGCTGGTGAGTTCTCCCTCGCTGCCGGTATCGCCTTCGATACGTGCCAGCCCCATGTCCAAAATCTTGACTGTGCCCCTGGAATCCAGCAGAAGATTGGCCGGTTTGATATCGCGATGCACAACTCCCTGCGAATGAGCAAACTCAAGACCGCGTGCCGCCTGCACGATGCACTGCACAGCCTGCGAAACGGACAAGGGACCTTTCTTTTTGACGAGTACCGACAGATCACTGCCTTCGACGTACTCCATGACGAGAAAGTGCGTGCCTTTGGCTTCGTCAGCATCGTCCGTAGCGACAACATTAACATGCCGCAGCTTTGCCGCCGCTTCGACTTCACGGTGAAATCGTTTGAGAGCGTCAGGCGTCTTGACAATATTCGCCGACATAACTTTCAACGCGACCAGTCGTTTCAGCCGCTTGTGCTCGGCCTTGAGCACAACACCCATTCCGCCCTGACCCAGTTTGTCGAGAACCACATAGTTGCCAAGAACAAGCGTTCTTCCTTTCCCGGAGTAAATCTGTTCCGCCTGATACTTCGTCAGCTTCTTCTGACGCACCAGCTCACGGGCCAATTGTTCTCCGTCTTTTGGCGGCTTGTCTGATGGAAGTGATGACAGAATCGAAGCGACGTCTTCCGGGGGCAGTAAACCGCTGGCGATCAGTTGTTCTCGGAACTGCTCTGTCGTTAACGCCATATCGGACAACTCGAATCTAAAGCTGGCAGAAGCCATTATCCGGACTGTCGTGTACCAGCCGCGTTCGGGATCCAGATCAGGTGGCGGTATGCTAACGCATCTGGCGCCGAAAACGCCATTTCAAAGCGTACCATCCCGACACAAGATGCCGAGGGCGTTACGCGAAAATCTGAAAACGCCCGGACAGGGTAAACTGTGTCCTGCGATTCTTTGCGTTTTAACTGGATGCAGACAACTGCAAACGTCCAATAAGGGCTCACGCCCAGTAACTCATTTTGAAGTTGCCCATTGCCGGCCCATCACAACCCGAAACGTCAGTGAGGGATTGAGCTGTCGCATTTTTCAAGTGTCTGCGCAGATCCCTCGCTGATGCGTTTTGAGGTTGTGTTTTTTAGGCCCGGAGGGTCGACAAATCGAATGCCGGTGGTGTGAGCCACCGGTATGCGGACGTATGTGATCGGCGCGTTGATCCCCGGCTGTCTTGAACATCGCAACTCTGGAAACCGCTCGCCGGGAATGAGCAACTACAGCACGTCGATCAGCTCTCCGGTCACAAGACCAGTGATCACATCATCGAGCGCTCGAAAGAAACAGTCGGAGCCTCCTCCTCCCACCATCACATCATCTTCACCGCCGTCGGTAAGCACGTTAATCTTTGCTTTCAAGGAAACCGGCGGACTCCCCACACCGGTTCGCAGATTGGTGATGCGAGTCGCGTAAGAGTTGCCCGATATGCATTCTAACTGCATACGATTCAGGTTGCTGAACAGAGCGTCGCTGGTCGTGTGTCCTGCGATCAAAATGTCCTCGTAAATGCCGCCCTTCAGAATATCCAGTCCCAAACCACCGATCAGAATGTCACGACGGGTGTAGTCGCGATCGATTGCGCGAATGGGTGGCTCAGGTTATTGTGGTGACTTCTGTTCTTGATTAACACGGAGGCACGACCATGAATCTTGACAAGCTGACAGCGGAAGAGCGACTGATTGCCGAGCAGGCGATCCTGAATTTTCGCTCTTTCAGCAAAGCGTGTGATGAGGCAAAGGACGGAGCCGTCCTTGCTGTCGCAGAGAGGCTCGCGCTGATTCAGGCACGCAAGCTCATTCAGCAAACTCTGCAGACATCGCTGGAGATGCAGGCTCGCGCGATCGAAAAAAAGTGAAGTAAGTCGGGCCTGTCCGTGTGGAAGAACAAACGCCCATCACGGACGAAAATCCCGCGTCGTGGTCACTTCATCCGGTGAAGTCTGCTTGTCGCGAGTTTGCTTTCGCTGTGTCGTCTGCGGCGATGGCGGCTTCGCGGCAGATCTGCGTTTGGGAATTCACAGTTGATATAGTCTTGAGGCCGAGCGGCTGGTCTGTCTTGCGGCAGCAAACTGGTCCTCTGATCTGTCGTCGGATCGTCTGGAAGAGTTCTGCAGGCTCCACATCGGCGATACGGACATTCGTGAGATCGCGCAGCGTCGTGGGGCTGCAATGAATGCGTGGCAGAACTCTGATCCGGAAGCGTGACGTGAATTCCGGGCCTCTGACGGCGAGGTGGAATTCACCACCGACGGAACCAGCGTCAACACGACAGAAGGCTAACGCGAGACGAAGCTGGCGATTTTTTCGAAGCGAGAACAGGGTGCAGCTGCGACTCCTGAAGAGTGGGCGACACGAACGTTGCCGGCTCCCAAAGTGCGACTTGCCTTTGCGGCCATTGAAGCGAGTGATCGCTTCGGAAGTCGGTGGTCACACTGGTGTCGGAGGCTCGGTGTTCTGGACACGTCCAACGTCACCGTGCTGGCCGACGGCGCCAAATGGATCTGGGAAGAACAATTATCTGCACTACGCAGTTCGCCTTGCGGCGGGGCTTTCGATCGGAAGTGGTCAGATCGATGGAGCCTGCAAGAATCTGATCGGTCGCCGTCTCAAGCAGACAGGAGCCCGCTGGAAAGTCCGTCGTCTCAACCGAATGGCAGGACTTTGCTCCATCATGTAGAGCGACCTCTGGAAAACCTACTGGAATGCCACTTGAAATAGTCTCACCGAAATCCGCGACTGCACCCATCCTTGACGGTGGAGACGAACTGACTGGCGATCCCAATCGCTTTCGCTATGTTGCCGATTATTGCTCGCGGAGTACGACCTGTTCCTGACGCCGCAGCACGTTTGCCTTTCGACCAGTTTCAGCGTCTTCGCGATTAATGTAGAGATTCCATGGCTCACAAGGGCGTCATTCTTCCGGTGTTGCAGAACTGGAGTTGCCACAACTGTGGAGGCTGCTGCCGTGAACATCAGATTGGAATCACCGAAGAAGAAAAGCGGCGGATCGAGAAACAGGACTGGACGGAAGCTGACGGCACTCCCAACGATCGCCCGCTGATTATTCCACTCGGTGCCGCATGGCGTCTGAATCATCGCGACGATGGGGCCTGTGTCTTTTTGAACGAACAGGGCCTGTGTCGAATTCATGCAAAGTTTGGCGAACCGGCCAAGCCACTCGCATGCCAGGTCTACCCGTATGCCGTTCATCCGTCGGGAGCGTCCGTCACCACCAGTCTGCGATTCAGTTGCCCGTCCGTTGTTCAGAATCTGGGGCAGCCAGTGGCTCAGCAACGCAGCTTTGTCGAGCAGCTTGCGAAGCAGATCGTCCCTGCGAATTACTCCGCGCCCGCAGCACCTGACTTGTTCACCGGACAAAAGCTGGAGTGGTCCGATGTCACGCGAGTTCAGGCGTTTCTGGAACGAGGACTTGCGGATCGTCGAGTTGGAATTGCAACACGCCTGATGCGAATTCTCTCCTGGCTGGAGCTGCTCGAGCGTGCTCAGCCGGACGCCCTGCATGATTCACGCCTCGGCGACTTGCTCACATTGCTGCACGACGCATCAGTGCGTGCTCAACCGGATGACGATCTGCCGGTGGTGCGACCGTCCGCCCTGGGGCGAGTGATGTTTCGGCAGATGATCGCGCAACTGTTGCGACATGACACGGAGGTGACGGCCCGCAAAGGAATCGTGGGACGAATTGGTCTGCTCACGGGCGGAATCCGGTTTACTCTGGGAGTCGGTCGTGTACCTGCTCAGACTGATCCGGTTTCTGTGCGAGTCGCCTTCGGAATGACGGCCAAAAATCGTGATGATCGCAGGCCGTGGTTTTCTCAGCTTGAGGGAGAATTCGGCGGACGGAATGCGGACTTCGATGAAGTGCTGACACGCTACATGCTGGTCAAAGTTCAGGGCCTCCATTTCTGCGGCAAAGCGTTTTACGAGATGCCGATGATTGATGGTTTCCGTTCTCTGGCGTTAATGTATCCAGCCATCCTTTGGGCAGCACGTTATCGAGCGGCCTGCAATGGCAGAGACCACCTCGTTCTTCAGGATGTTCAGGCGGCCCTGGCAACTCTGGATCACAGCTTCGGGTACTCACCGGCTTTGGGGCTGAAGTCCGCGCAACACCGAATCTCTCAGCTTTCGAAACTGCAGCAGATCACCGCCCTGTGTGGTTGGTACAGCCGATAGCCGAGACTTCAGCGGCAGAAACTGCCGGCTTCGTGAGTTTCCGTTCCTGAAAGTTGAACAACCGTGTTGAACTGGGAGGGCTGTTGTTTCGTAAGCTTTTGCTGTCGCTCGAAACAGCCGAAGAAGTCCAAAGCAACACCCCCGCGTGATGTGGCACATTGTGACTTCAACAGGACTCAGCTTTCCGTATGCGGAACGTTCGCTGTCAACATAGCCGAACATGGAACTCGAGCACAATTGCATCGCTCCTTGTGGCGTTGACGTTTCTGAGTTCGTCCGCAGGCTGCGCCGGAAAATCACAGTTTTATTCAAAACTGACGCCCCGGGAAGAGCTGCGAGAAACCCGACAGCCAGTTGCTTTTCGATATGGGAAGCCCAACCGCTGCCTGGATGGGATGCAGAGAATTGTCGAACTTCCGTCGCGTGTGATGCTGGGAGGACGCCTGAAGGCCGACCGGCTGCCTTCTGATGAAACACGCGAAGTGCTGACCGATTATCTGCAGGAGAACGATCTCACCGATATCCCGGTTCTTGTGAACGACTACGACCCACTGGGCCAGTGGCAACGCCTGCGAGAAAACGACACGATCTCGCCCGTCTGGAAGTACACGGCCGGAATGGTTGGTCTCGCCAACTACACGCTGTTTCCCGGCCGAGTGTTTGCACGTGACACCTACAGTCCCTTTACGAATACTCTGCACGTCAATACCGGTCGCTTGTCAGATTCGTTGCATGCCGCGGCCTACGCCAAAGACATTCGAACTCGAAAAACTCCAGGAACGTATGCCGTCGTCAACAGCCTGCCAGGAATCGCGCTGTGGAAGACGACCATCGCTGTCCACGATGTCGTCGCTTACGCTCAGGCCAAAGACAGTTGGCAGCTTGAATCGGGTGTTTACCGTGACCAGTATCCACAGGTTGCGGTGAAGACGATGGCACCCGTGGGACTTTTCATGACGCCCGTTGGCAATGTGGCCCTGGCCGTCAGCGGCGGCGCGGTTGGCTATGCCGTGGGGCGAACTGTCGAACAACAACGCATCGCCGAACGGGATGCCGTGAAGGTCGCTGAGGAAACTCGTTCCGGGCGAGCAAAACTCGAAGACGCGGACGATTCACTCAGCGACGACTCTGACGATGTTGCAATCGAGTTCGGTAGTTAAACAAGCGGTCCGCCGTGATGCCGCTGCCCCCGTTAATCACTCGCGCCACACCAATCCAGCAGGATCCGGCCCGATCGCACGGCCATTGAAACTTCAGCACTGCAACAAGCATCTCTGCGACGGCTGCATCTCGTCCTTATTCGCGCATCCATTCGGCGGGTGGATCCGGCTGCTGCCACGTACTCATGCCTCCGTCGACATACAACATTTGTCCGTGGATGTGATCGGCGGCATCGCTCAGCAGAAACACGGCCGCACCGCTGCAGGCATCAGCCTGAGGAACCTTGCCGTTGGGGGTATGGACTTCCATCCAGCGACGAAACTTGTCGTTTTTCAGAGCTGGTTCTGTCAGACGAGTCCACAACAGGCCGGGTGCGACACCGTTGACGCGAATCCCCAGCGGTGCCAGTGACACGCACAGCGAACGCACCATCGCATCGATCGCGCCTTTCGAAGTGTCGTAAGCCACGTGAGTCTGCTCGGCCAGCTTTCCGTTGATGGATCCAATCAGCAGAATTCTTCCGGCAACTTTTTGCTCCGCCCATCGTCTGGAAAAATGCTGGATCAGCACATACTGAGAATACACGTTCAGCTTCAGCGTTCTGTCGAACGTCGCAAAATCCATCTCCAGAAACGGAGCATCAATAAAGGTGCCCGCGTTGCACACCAGAGTATCGATCCGAGGATTCAATTTCAGAGCCTGTTCCGCCAGAGCCAGCGGCGCTTCCGGCATCGGTTCGGCCAGATCCCCCACAACGATATCCGCGGGACCAGCCGCTGTCCTACATTTCTCGGCCGCTTTAATGGCAGCCTCATGCATTCGTGTTCCATGCAGAATCACGGATGCTCCGGCTTCTTTGAGAGCGAAGGCAATCTCCAGACCGATCCCCTGAGTACTTCCGGTGATAAAGGCATTGCGGCCAGACAACATGTTCATGAATCACTCCAATGCGAAACCTGTTTGCGACGCTCAGGACTGTAACAAAACGGCGTGCTGCGCCCGAGTGTCCTGCCAAAAGTCTCAGAGTTCATCAGCGATTCAACCGGTGCATGCCCACGATCCGGAAGAACACAGAACGGAAGTTGCCGGTGAGCTACGGGATCCTTCTGCGGCTCGCATCACCCTGACTGGCTCAACAGCTCAAGACGTGATCTTTCTACCAGGCCGTCCAGCCGCCATCCACAAGCAGATTCTGGCCGGTGATGTAACTGCCCGCATCACTCACCAGCATCAGCAGCGGCCCTTTCAGTTCATGAGGAACGCCCATACGCTTCATCGGGCTTTTCGTCTTCAGCCGTTCGACCATCTCAGCCGGAGCTTTCTCGGATGGGAACGGACCAGGACTCAGACAGTTCACGCGGACGCCATCTTTGGCCCAGTACACCGCCAGATGCCGCGTCATATGCACAATCCCGCCCTTCAGAGCGTGATACTGAACCGGGCTGGCGACGCAGATGTTTTCATAAGCATCCGGATATGACCCCACCACGCCATACATGGACCCAATCATAACAATTGATCCCGTGGCAGCTCGACTGACCACATGATCACGCAGACGTCGGGCGAGCAGAAAATATCCCGTCGCATTCTGCAGATCGCGATTGAACTGTTCCCCGGTGATCGTGGTCAGATCCACCGGATGTCCCTGCTGGCCGTTGTTGATCACGATATCAATCTTGCCGGCAGCCGCGACGGCCGCATCGAATCCTCTGTTCAGAGACGCTTCGTCCATCTGATCCAGAACCACCGCATGATGAACGGCCGTACCGACCACGGGCAGAGCGTCAACGACAGCCTGAGCACGGATCAATTCACGACTGGCAACAACAACGCTCGCCCCTGCTTCCGCGAGCGCTCGTGACAAGGAGTTTCCAAGAAATCCCGAACCGCCGGTGATCAGTGCAACTCGTCCTGTGAGATCAAACAGATTCTGAATCGTTGGCTCAGTCATGATGCGGCCTTAAGCAATATGGATCAGTCCTTCGTCATTCTGGTGGCGACGACTTCGAAGACTAACACAACCAGAGAAAAAGAGAACTACAGTAGTTCCAACGCATCCGGTAGAGTCGCGGATAAAAGATCGCTCCTTTTTTCACGCTCATTATGCCCCACATTCTTTGGACGAAGCCAGCAAAGCCTGAATTGATGAGTGACGACGCGTATGCCAAGATTCCGGAGACGCTCGAACGGCTTGAACTTCGTCATGCGGTCGTCGAGAAAGGTAAACGCACAAAGTGCATTACTGTTGTGACAACACTGACCGATATCCATGAGCACTCGAAGGAAGAGATCGCTGAAATCTATGGCTGTCGCTGGAAAGCGGAGCTCGATCTGTGCGCAATCAAGGTCACCCTCCAAATGGACATTCTGCGAAGCAAAATACCAGAGCTCATTCGCAAAGAAATCTGGACTCATATTCTGGCTTACAATCCCATTCGCACGATCCTGGCTCAGGCAGCCGACATGCATAAGATTCCGCCCCGCTCCGTCAGTTTCAAAGAAACCCTCCAAACACTGGAGGCATTCCAACCCATGATCGCTTACCAGGACGGTCGTGGCTCAGACCACCGGGATGTGCTGTATCAACAGGTGCTTGAAGCCATCGTGGCACATCGCATTACCGATCGACCGGATCGCTGCGAACCGCGTGCAAGAAAAAGAAATCCCACAAGAGCAACAATGCTCATGAAGCCACGACATGAGGCCAGGCGTGAACTGCTCAAACGAAGAGACGATAACTAAGTGCCATTCGTCGATGTGACCGAAGCGTCGAACGGCAGGACGCGAACTCGCGTCGATCGGCTTTACAGGAGGGAGTTGCGTTATCAAAATCCTGAAATGTCGGTTGGAGATTCTTGTCCGACTGCGGTTCGACAGGCACGAATTTCCGCTGAGTGGCAATACCACGCGGCGGGAGTGTGCCGCAGGCACGAGAAGGTTCAGTGAGGACTCTCATCCGGGAGCGAGCATGCCATCAACACTCAACTTGCAAACCTGTGCTTGTCGTTGCGGCGCAACACAGCCTCTTCAGGCTGTGCCACCCAGCGAAGCGTTGCGCGGCTCGGCAACGAACCCCGTCGAGTCCTTTCGGAACTGCCCAAAAAGCTTCTCAATTGACGTGGTGCTGTCAACTCGCCCCGGTGGCGTGAGATCCGAACCTGCTGCATCTCAAAACCCACTGACTTCCAGCAGATCCTGTTAAAAAAATTCCGATTGAAACGGACATCGAAGATGATTCAACGCAAAGTGCAGTGGAACATTTTGCGAGGAAACCTTCGAAAACCCGTATTCCTGTAACGAGTGGGGAAAGTTGGGTTACCTCGCCGAAAGATGTTTTGATGGGAAACCTGAGACTCGCAGGTTTCCCGCACATTCACAACATCCTGTCTTTAGCTGGTGTCTGTAGTGGCGTACGCGGTAAGCTGCCTGCAGAAGTTCAACAATTACCTCAAAAATATAAGAACTGCACAGACTTGCTGAAACGTAAACCAACAGTGACGATACGACAGTCGATCCAGAAATGGTCAATACAGCAAACCCGATTGAACATTCAGATTCCGATTTTTATTAGGAATGAAAGACTGTCGATGAAATTTCTCAGCGGAGCCGTCCTGCTGGTTGGTGCCGAGCAGGCGTTTGCACACGCACAACTTATCCAGTTTCCGAATCAGGACGCAGCATCATCCGTGCTGATTCCTGCCAGTTTCGTCATGCTGGTGCTTGGTGCCTTATTCATGATTTGGGGACTGCTGACGGAGTGTCGAACGGGACCTCGTGACAAGGCCGGGTATGGCGCGGATCCGGGATCCGAACAATGACACCAACACGAAAGTCCAGCATTGTTGATTTGGGAATGCGCGGCGCCTGTCTTTTGACGCTGGTGTCCGGGATTCTTGTAGTGATGGTTCCGTTGTCGTCTCCATCCCCCCGCGATCGCTCGCTTAGAGATTTGCGCAATGCAATCAGGCACCAACAGCCTGACATAACGGCCCGTCTCGAAACACACTTGGCTTTATTTCCCGGTGATCCGGCAGCGTTCTTAATGGCCGCTGAAGTTGCTGCCGCAAATTTTGACCAGTCGCTGGCGATCGAGAACTACAGCAAACTTCCTCAGGATAGTAGCCACTGGCATTTACAACGCGAGTTGGGCATTGCGAAACAATTTCGCGTGCTTGGCCGAATGCTGGATGAAGAACAGCATCTGCGTAAGGTCCTGCAGTTGAATCCAATGCACAGCGACGCCAACCATCGCCTGGGGCATCTGCTGCAGGTTCAGGGACGCACATGGGAGTCGGCAGAACCATTTATGATGCAGTTGCGGCGGGGAAAATGCCGTGGCGACGAATTGATGGGAGTCGCCACAACAGAGCGATTCTGTCGCGAGGATGGAGATTTTGAACGCAAGGCGATCAACTCCAATCCTGAGCAACCCGGGGTTGCCGTGCTCGGATCCGCGCGGAGAATGCTTTTCCAAAACCGAACTGAGGAAGCCGAAAAACTATTGCGGCAGGTGATTTCAACCGCTCCACACCTCGGCGAAGCACAAGGACGGCTGGGCCGCCTCATAGTCGAACGCGGCAGCGCTGATGAATTCATGGAATGGCGAGGAAGCCTTCCGGTCGCTGCTCGAAATCATCCGGAAGTCTGGTTTGTCGAAGGTTTGCAGGCGCGTCGCATCGGACAGACAGAGGGTGCAATTCATTGTTTTCTGAAAGCAGTTCAACTGTCTCCCAATCATCTGCCGGCAAACACACAGATTGCAGGCTGCCTGGAATCCCTGGGAAGATCTGAAGCAGCGCAGTTTTTCCAGAGACGGGCAGAGTTACTGTCGGAACTGGAAGCAACTCTTAATCTGCTGAGAGGCGAAGTCAACTATCAAATGATGCGAAAGGCTGCAGACCGGCTGGAGCAACTCGGCCGTTACTGGGAAGCGGCTGGGTGGCTTTATGTGTACTCTCAACTTGATTTTGAAAACGATTCCACAGTGCCGTCACCGCAGGAGGCAATTTGCATTGCCATCAATTCACCCGATCAGAATGCGAAGTTTAAAAGCGAACTGGCCTTACTGGATCTTGGTCGGTTTCCTGAGCCAAACTGGGGGCTCCAGATTGCGAGGAAGAACCGATTGATTCCGGACGAAAACACATCCCCAGACCGCCCCGTCGGATGGAAGTTTACGGAAGAGGCGGAATCCGCAGGGATTAGGTTTAGGTACTTTGAAGGGACGACTGAGGAATCTCGCCTCCAGCATATTTTCAATGTTGTTGGAGGTGGCATGGCGGCCATCGATTTCGATCTGGACAACTGGCCCGATCTTCATATTGCGCAAGCCAATAACTGGCGAGCTGGTGATGACCAGCCCGTCTCACTGGATAGCCTTTACCGCAATCGACATGGGATTCAATTTGAGGATGTTGCAACGATCGCAAATCTCATTGAGCCTGGTTTTTCGCACGGAGTTTGTGCCGGCGATTTTGACCAGGATGGCTTTCCTGACGTGTCTGTTTCAAACCTCGGAGCGAATCGATTGTTCCACAATAACGGCGATGGTACTTTTGAGGAGGCAACCAGCCTTGCTGACGTCGCGGGAAATGAATGGAGCATCACCAGTGTTCTGGCTGACTTCAGCGGCGAC
>JBIIIF010000209.1:0-12912 GCA_044235005.1 Planctomycetaceae bacterium
AGGTTTGCTCGAAGGTGATCGGACGGTCACTAAAGAGACCATTGTGACGAGTCAGATGCGGCCTCACAATGTTCAACTCCCGCAGTGAGCACGCGAAAGAGCCCCTTTGTTTGTCATCGAATCGATAGCACGTGTTGCGATTCAGATCCGATGGACTCATTCGAATACAGCGGATTCTGGCGGGAATCCCACGAAATTTGCTACTGACGGAATGCAGGCTGTTTGGCATGCAGACTGCTATCTCTGGGGTACAGCATTGGTTCTTTCGCTGTTTTGTATCCATGACGGGGCAAAGCCATGTGGAACTTGATACGGTCGGTTTTCTTTGGAGATGGTGTTTCTGAGTCTCACCGTCGTCGAAACGCAGCGACCCCGGTTGTCGCTGAGGTTCAGATCCTTGAGAATCGCGAAGTGATGTCGGCCAGCACGATTCATAACTGGAACGACGTTTTGCTGGACGCGATTCGTGCCGAGCGTCCGGCTCCTCCGGCGGCTTCAAGAGCCATGGCGATTGTCAGCACGGCGGTTTTTGATGCCGTCAATTCCATCGACGGTCGCTATGAGAGATATCTGACTTTTGCCAACGTCAGTCCTTTGGCTTCGAAAGATGCGGCAGCCGCTGCGGCCGCTCATCGAACCCTGTGCGCTTTGTTTCCCTCGCAACGCCCCTATTTCGACGCGGCGCTGAATCAAACTCTTTCCACGGTGCCCTGGGGTTCGTTGCGAGATGCTGCGATCGGTGCTGGTGTCTTTGTTGCGGACCGGATCTTGAACTCGCGAAGTACAGACGGCTGGAATCGCATCGTCAGTTACACGCCCGGCGATGTTGTCGGTGACTGGAATCCCACTGCTCCGGATTTTGCGCCGGCCATTTTGCCTCAGTGGTCACTGATGCGGCCATGGGCGATGAGTCGTCCGAACCAGTTTCTGCCCGCCGCGCCTCCTTCGCTGCAGTCTGCCGCGTATGCTCGCGATCTGAATGAGGTCCAGGCGATTGGTTCGGTCAACAGTCGAGTTCGCACGTGGGACCAGACCAATATCGCGTACTTCTGGGCTGGTGCTGCAGGAACGGCCACGCCTCCGGGCCAGTGGAACATGATTGCTCAGACCATCGCTGAAGGCGAAGGCCTGTCGATGGAAGAAAGTGCGAGGATGTATGCCGTACTGAATATCGCTCTGGCCGATGCCGCGATCACGTCATGGCATGCGAAATTCAATTACGACCTGTGGCGACCGATTGGTGCAATTCAGAACGCAGACCTTGACGGAAACCGGTCCACTGTTCGAGACGCCTTCTGGACGCCATTGTTGAAGACGCCCGCTTTTCCAACGTACACATCGGGGCACAGTACCTTCAGCGCTGCGGGGGCAGCCGTGTTGACGGATGTCTTCGGCACTGATGCGATTGGGTTTGTGGCAAAATCGGAAGTGGCTGGCGTCCCCGATCGACTGTACACCAGCATTCGTGCGGCTGCAGCAGAAGCGGGTTTGAGTCGCATCTATGGCGGCATTCACTTTCAGTTTGACAATCAGGCTGGCTTGTCCAGCGGAGATGCTGTCGGCCGGTTCGTAGCGGCCAACTGTCTGCCGATGCGAGCTGGCGTTCAAGTCGTCAATGGTGCTCTCCAGGTTTTCGGGACAAGTCGCAGCGATACGATTCGAATCGACGTCTGGGGATCGTCGTTGAACGTTCTGATCAACGGACGATCCTTCCTGACAACTCCCGGCACATGGATCAAATGCATCTGCATTGACGCGGGGCCTGGAAACGACGACGTCGCGATCAACTCGCGGATTAGTCTGTCGTCGACAATCGAAGGTGGCACCGGCAACGATCGACTCTCCGGAGGCAGCGGGCATGACACACTGCTTGGTGATGCTGGTCACGACATTTTGTTCGGCAACTGGGGCAATGATACGCTGTTCGGAGGACTTGGTGACGACACGCTTGATGGTGGAGCCGGCTTCAATTCACTGAACGCGGGTTTCGGATTCGATACACTTTATATCAGCCGATTTTTCGATACGTACGACACGGGACCCGGCCGTAAGCGAATCTTCTGGCGGTAATCGGTTTCTGTCAGTGAGATGAGTCGAGAGATCGTGGTTGCCTGCAGTTTCACATGATTTAGAATCGAAGCACCAAACCCAGCAATCCACGGCTCTCCGCTATCGGCGTGTTGATTTCATGGGTCTTCACAACGCGAAACGTCAGTGAGGGATAAAGGGTGCCGCGTATTCAACAACAATCCCTCGCTGACGCAGCGGGTTGGGATTTAATCACCCCACGGCTTTCCGCTTTCCCGACGCTGTCACTTTGCGGACTGTTCAACCAGCCAGTCATCGGTCCGAAATGGCGATGCCGGCAACCCGGCTTCGTTGAACAGATTGCAGTCCGGATCGGCGGACCATGCATAGCGTACGGCAACGGGTTTGGAGACTTGGGAGCTTGAAATCACGACTGTGCTGCCGACGATGCGGGCCTGAGCGGGTTTCCATTGCTGATCTTCTCCCGCGACGACGAAGCCTTTCACCTTCCCGCCTTCGGCCACCAGGTCACCATCTGCATGAAGGAACGTCACGGTGATGGAGTCGCCACTGACTTCATGCCCGGCTGGCAATGGACCTGATGTTGCCGGAACGGTCTTGCCATAGACTTCACCCAGAGCCCATAGTGCAAGTCGACCACCGACGTCCTGTTTATTCTTTGGATGGATGTCTTTTGTTTCTCCGATGTCGACCGTGATGGCCATACCGGTCTTCGGAAGACTGAGCGTCTTCAGCATGGCTTCACGCACCAGCGACCAGCCTTCGCCCTCTCGGCCGAAGTTGGGCAGCTGAACCCACGCAAAAGGAAGTTCTTCTCCCCATCGTGCGCGCCAGTCATTGACCAACAGCGGCAGTTGATATTGGTAGTATGGCCCCTTGCCGGGCGCTGAATTGGCTTCGCCCTGATACCAGACGATTCCTCGTATTGCATACGGAATCAGCGGTGAAATTTTGCCATTGAAGAGACCTCCGGAATTGCCTTTCCTCCGGATCGATTCGCGTGGATCGATCGGCCGGCGAGGTGCTTTTGTTCCATCTTTTTTCGATTTTTCTGCCTGTGTCTTCCAGCGGGCCAACTGCTTTTCATAGTTGGCCTTCATTGTCGCTTCGTTGATCGCAGCCGCTGCCTTCTCCTTTGCTTCGACGAGATTTTTCAGCTCTGGAACTTTCGCCTGAGAGTCCTCCGCGATCCACGATTCGATCGGAGTCCCCCCGACCGAAGAATTGATCAGCCCCACTGGCACATTCAGTTCGCGATGCAGTTCACGTCCGAAGAAATACAAAGTCGCCGAATATCCAGCAACAGTTTCCGGCGAACACACTACCCACTTCCCTTTGCCGTCAGCCTGAGCTGTTGCGGAGGGTGGGGATTCTTCCTTGAACATGCGAATCGAAGGAAACTTCGCGGCGACCTGTTCTGTCTCGAAATCCTTCGCGCGGTTCACGGTCATCGCCATGTTTGATTGACCGGAACCAAGCCAGACTTCGCCGACCAGCACATCTGAAACTTCTGCTTTGCGATCCGGCTGCTCTGATCGAACGATCAACGTTTGTGATTCCGCACTGGCCTCCATCGGATCGAGCTTCACTTGCCACTTGCCATCAGCGTCTGCCGCGGCACTTTGCCTCTGCCCACCGAATTCGACCGTGATCTTTTCACCAGGACCGGCCCAGCCCCAGACGGGCACCGGCTTGTCCCGCTGCAGCACCATATGATCCGAGAAGACAGCCGCCAGTTTGAGTTCCCCTGCAGCGATATCTGCCAATGGCCAGAGCAGAACGGCAGCGAGAAATATGAGTACGTGCTTCATGATTGTTCTTACTCCGTGCCGAATCCGAATTGAAGAGTCTGTGCAACAGCACCTGCAGAGAAGCGTTTCGGGAATGCGGATCGAGTTAGTCTGCTGTAGGCGGTCGAAGATGATGTTTAGCGTATTACGAATGTTCGCAGCAATCTCCGTCTGCAGCAAACGAAGACAAGACGGCCGCCACAGCAATGAATCGCGACCGCTCTGGTGACATGTAACGCGCGTGTCCATTCTCGTTCAGATCTTTTCGCACAATAAGCAGCTCGATTGCAAGGCGTTTCTTGTTGTCTTGAGAGAGACACGCGTCAGACAGTATGCTTCCCCTGCCGAGTGTCTTCTTTGCATGCTGTCAGTCAGAAGGAGCTCTGAAAGTGATTTTTTACTCATCGCCGTCGAGCTGTATTCGATTCATGCTGGGATTCACCCTGATGTGGGTCGTCTTTGTCGATCGTTGTCCGGCTCAGGTTATTGAATTTGAATGGGAGCAAGCGGAAGAGATTCTCCCCGGCGTGCGACTCATTTCAGAACTTGCAACTGCACCACGCTCCATGAAATTGCATTGTGTCCGAGTTGACCTGCGAACTCCGGGTCTGGGACTGGATACAACCGGAAGAACCGGAGAGTGGACTGAGAACAAGGTTGAGACGATTCGACAGACAACTCGGGATTTTGTCAGAAGTTCGCAAAGCAGTGATCGAAGGATTCGTCTCGCAATTAACGCGGACGCATTTTCTCCCTGGCCAGCGCCGTGGAATCAGCCGACGCCGACCAATCTGCAGGGACTTGCGATTTGTCGCGGGACTGTTGTCTCTCCGGCAAATGGTACGCCATCGCTCCTGATCAACGCCGACAATCAGGCTTCAATTCAGATCACGACCGCAGAGACTCCAACGGCTAAAATCACGACGGCCGCCAGCGGATTCAGTTTGTGTCTGTCAGACGGAGCGGCTCAGCCGTCTGGCGATGACCTGCATCCTCGCACGGGACTTGGTCTTTCTGATGACGCCAGGTTTCTGTTCTTCATGATCATTGACGGCCGACGAAAATCCAGCGAGGGCGCGACAACTCGGGAGCTGGGCGACCTGCTGCGTCAGGCGGGCGCCGATGACGCAATCAATATGGATGGCGGCGGATCATCGACGCTGGCGTGGTGGAATGAGGTTTCGCCAGAGGACGACAAATGTCAGCTCATCAATCAGCCGGTCGGCAACGGTCTGCGATTCGAAACTCCGGCCGCCGAGAAACTCTATCAGCCATCAGAACGTGCGAACGGAAACAATATTGGGATCTATTACAGTCTTACGCCGTGAATTCTTCAGCGGCAAACTTTTGGGGGCTTGTAAGCTTCGGCTGCTCGGGAACACTCATGGACTTGCTGCGAAAACGATTACTCGGCAAAGAAGGTCCGTATGCGGACGTTCGCGATGCGACTGATCAATTGGACAATGTTGAACTCTGGGTCAGCGAGCTTAATGAATCTCAAAAGAGTGACTTGTTTCATCAGCTTCTGAGTCTGATGCTTGATGATGACATCGAGGTGGCCACGGCGGCCGTACTGTCGCTTGATTTTGTTTCGAAGCACATTGACTGCGAGGCTGCGTCGGCGGTTCTTTCCGAGAACGACAGTCGACTCTATCGAGCACCGTACCGATTCAGCAGAATTTCTTTTGGTACGATCTTTGAAGAATACTTTGCGCGTCTCAGCAGATGCAGCCCTGATCTGGAGCCCGGCCTGATGGAGCAGGTTTTGCGTAGAAACGCAGATCCAGGATTGCGTGCTTCATTGCTCTGTATAATGGCTCAGAACTATTCCACAATCGTGGTCTATTTTGCGAGAGAAATGCTCAATCATCAGAATGCTCAAGTGATCGCCGCGATTCCGAATCATGCGGAACGAGTGGCTGTCGCGACATCGCTGCGGCCGTGGCCTGCAGAAGCCATTGAGCGAGTAATCACGTTGTTAAGAATCCGTAAAGTCGATGGTCAGGACATTGATGCGATCGTGCGCACGATGAGTGACACAGATCAGCGGCTCACATGTCCGACCGGCTTGAATGATGACCGCAAGTGGTGGATCATTGCGGTCAAGCCCTGGAAGTGGACCATGTGGGAGACGCAGGACGGTAGTCTGGCTTTTCAATGGATGAGTCCGGGCTTGAGCTACGCGGAGTCATCGCGAATTCTGAGCGATTCCGAAGCGGCCGAGTTTCGTATGAGTCGTTCTGTTCCCGAAATTTCCTGCAGAATTCAGCAGTCTGATGTCTGAGTTACCTCCTGCGACGAACGTGAGTCCACGATCAGGATTTCGCTGGAGGCCTGGGCGAATCCTGAGCAGCGGTTTGCTGCTGGTTCTGCTCGGCTTCACTCCCATCAGTGTTGCAGCCATGATGTTGGGACAGACTCTGCGGGGTGTTGTACCAGTTCAGAGCGGAGTTCTGACTGAGCTTGCGTTTGTGATATTGGTCGGAGCATTCGGTTCGATGGTTGTGCTCCTGTGTCTTTTGCCATTAAGGACGTGGCGAATCGAAGGAACAACGATCATCGTTGGCTGGCTTGGCATGTTTGAAACGCCCATTGACACCCGGAACATCAGATCGTTCGGGAAGCTTCTCGTCAGTGGAAGTTTGAAGCACGGGATTCGCCCGTATTCGATCCTGTGTTTCGAGCGAAATGATGGCCGGAGGTATGATTTTTCGTCACCACTGTTCAGGAACAACAATGAGCTTGAACAGTTTCTTGCTTCTCAGGGAATTACCGAGATTGAAGGCCTCTCCAGTTCTCTTCACTTGCGTGTCTGGGTGATTCACATGTTGATCATGGCGGCCTGTGTAATTGTGGTGCTGCTGAACCGATGGCTGTCCGCTTTTAATTGGTGACAATCTCAACACCAAATGAGTTGATTTGGAAGATGTGATCTCTTCCGAAATTCGCCGGGTTTCCGAAGATCTCATTTTTTAAGCGGTTCTCAGAGTTCGCTTTCTGGCTGTCATCTTCAGGTGGGTTGACCTTCCAGTCGCGGGCCGTTTTCGTGTCGGCTGCTACGTTCCGAGCGAGCGATACGGAATTGTAATGCATCCAAACGAGCGTGGTCTCAAGTTGTGCCGCCTGAAGCATCCTGAGCCTGGCGAAAGCCGCAAACGCGAAATGTCAGTTATGGTGCCGCCGCCGTGGTGACGCAGGTTTGGTTGTCAGATAAGTCCACGAACGAGCTTTCCCTGCCCACGAGTATTGGGTGATCAGCACGCGCAGGTGTGAGTGTTGCGCAAGCACGAGCTTAAATCTCGGGAAGCTTTTTCTGACAGGGCCTGTTCGTTGATGATCCGAGCCAGGGACTCCGGGCAGGCAAGCCGACGGTTTCAGTGAACGTGAGTTACACTGCCGTCCATGAGGTGAGCGTTTTGGTCTGCTGAAGATCTTCGTAGACAACGACCTCAACAGTTTTCTCGGTGCCATTGTCGTCGACCAGAATTCGCAGTTTGTAGTTCGTTCCGGCAACCACCTGCGACTCGGCGGCAGTGATGGAATTCAGATTGAACTTCGTTCCCTTTTTGGATTCCTCTTCAACTGCAAACTCGGCCGCAGCGATCACTTGTGCATCGTCAACATTGGCCTTTGAGTAACCACCGACAAGGGGCGCATCGTCCGCCTCGGAAGTCGCTTCAGACTGAGTCGAGTTCCTGGTGGCGTCTTCGCGGGGCTCTTCCGACGCACACCCGAGCAACGCAATCGACAAAGTCCATAGACTGATGGAAAAACGAGTGTTCATATCGAAATGCTTTCATAAAGTACAATGCCGCATCAGAACAATGTGCTTAACGCGTGATTTACCATATCAGACGAACGATTCGTTCTCATCCGATGTTGATAAAAGTTTGTGCGGTCAGTGCTAAAAAAAGAGGAAGGCGCTACGGGAGTTGCTTCGCAGGGATCTTTCCGGAGACCGGGAGAAAAATGTTTAAGGCAGGCCTGCAGCCCACTCATTACTGAAGCTCACTCCGGGAAAACATTGATTTTCGTGTTACAGTTTTAGAGTGTCTGCGGGCACCACCACAGAGCATGGGGGACTGATCCGGCTGGAGAACGCATTTTGCGCGGCCGAAACGCTCATTGATCGTTCTTGATCGAAGAAAAATGGATCATTTTTTGCTGTGCAAATGCTAACCAAATCAACGATTCCATGGACGGTCGAACAGGCTCTGTGGCCAGTCGATGGAAGTTTCTTGACTGTCGGGAAGACATGCGATGTCGCTGAATCACCCAGAATCCCTCGATGCTCCGGACATGGGAACGTCTTCCCTGCCCGGGCGAATTCTTGATATCTCTGTTGTTCGCTCGTTGAGCCGACGATCCGACGTCCAGGGAGTCCTTCAGGCCGCAATCCACATCGGTATGCTGTGTGCGACGGGCTCGCTGATCTATTTCACCAGCACCAATCTCTGGCTGATGGTTCCTGCCATGGTCCTGCATGGCTTCGTAATCGTGACCATGTTCGCTCCGATGCATGAGTGTGTGCATCGCACCGCCTTTGCGACGACGATGCTGAACGAAGCCTTTGGCTGGTTCTTTGGTCTGATGAGTTTCTACAACTTCCACTTCTATCGACATTACCACACGTGGCATCATCGCTACACACAGGATCCGGAGAAAGACCCGGAGCTGTCAGATTTTAAGCCGGAGTCATTCCCGGGTTATCTCAGCGAAGTCATAGGTCTGCACTTCTGGCCTCTTCGGCCATGGCGATTTCTGAAACTGGCGATGGGGCAGACAAAGAACATCCCGTTCGTGCCCGAGTCTGCTCGCCGGAGAATTGCAATCTCTGCGGGTCTGCAGTTAACCGTCTATGTTTTGGCCGTCGCTTCAATCTTCATGGGCCAGATGGCTGCCTGGTACTACTGGTTTCTGCCAGCATTGCTCGCTCAGCCTTTTTTGCGAATGATCACGTTGGCTGAGCACACCGGATGCACTTTGGGCGATGACGGTCTGACCAACACTCGGACAACGCTTACGGCATTTCCTGTCAGGCTATTCATGTGGAATATGCCGTTCCACACCGAACATCATTTGTATCCATCGATTCCATTTCATCTGCTGCCACAAGCTCATCAGGAACTGAAATCGCGTCTCGTTCATATCGTTCCCGGCTATGTGGCTGCACAGGTGGAAGTGATCCAGTCGTTTTCGGCAGGTTCTTCCGGTTCGACAGGAGCAACAGCGTGAGTTCCGCGCTGGATGACAGTCAGATTCTTCGGCTGCCGCAGTTCGAATTTCAGCGTGGAGTCACGCTGCCCGAGGCAACTCTGGTTTATGCAACTCACGGGGAACTTGATCAGGCACGCGGTAATGCGATCCTGTATCCAACGTCTTACGGCGCTCAGCATAGAGATGTGAACTGGTTGATTGGCCCAGGGAAGATTCTGGATACGACTCGTTATTTTGTGATTCAGGTCAATATGTTTGGGAATGGCATGTCGTCATCGCCCAGCAATCTTCATGAACCATTCGCGGGGACCCTTGTCCCGTTGTTTACTCATGTCGACAACGTCGCCGCGCAGTACAAGCTGGTGGTTGAGCATCTTGGCATCGAAAAACTGGCCCTGATTTATGGCTGGTCTATGGGTGGGCAGCAAGCCCTGCATTGGGCGGCATTGCATCCCGACCGAGTTGCACGCATCGCCTGTCTCTGTACGTCTGCTCGAACATCGCCGCATAATCGAGTGTTCCTCGAAGGTTTGCGGAGTGCTCTCACGACTGACGCGACGTGGACTGGCGAACGTTTTAGTGGTCGTCCGGAACGGGGCTTGCGATCCTTTGCCAGAGTTTATGCGGGCTGGGCTTTGTCTCAGGAATTTTATCGCAACGAAGTCTGGCGGTCGGTCGGATATTCGTCGCTGGAGGATTTTCTGCTGCGTGACTGGGAAGCCGGATTTCTGCGGCGGGACCCTGCGAATTTGTTATCGATGATCGAGACGTGGATTCAGTCGGACATTAGTGAAAACAGTGTTTACAACGGTGACCTTCAGCAGGCTCTGCGGAGCATTCGGGCCAGGACTCTGCTGATGCCCGGGCGATCGGATCTGTACTTCACGGAAGAAGATTGTCGTCTGGAAGCAGAGCACATCGCGAACTGTTCTGTTGAGCCTTTGATTTCAGCGTGGGGCCATCGAGCCGGAAATCCTCTGAAGAGCCCTGCGGATGCGGACTTTATTCGCACTGCGGTCCATGAATTGCTTCAGACGTAGTCGACGTTCCGAGTTCACCGATACGCACGACAAAAAGACATGGTGTGATGGGCAAAACTCGGGCGATTTCGTGCATCATGTTGATACTCCGAGTTCCAGCTCTCCGAGGTTTTGCTCATGGCGTTGTCGCAGCGTGCTAAAGAATTGGGCATCCGCTATTTTCTCGTGTCGTATGCAGATCTTTATGGCGTCTCGCGAGCGAAACTTGTTCCGGCGCAGGTGATTGATGAGGTGGCTGAAGCCGGGGCTGCCTTCGCTGGCTTTGCAACCTGGCTGGATCTGACGCCGGCTGATCCTGACATCTTCGCGAAGCCTGATCCGAACAGCTTGATTCAGTTGCCCTGGAAGCCGGAAGTCGGCTGGCTGGCGGCAGATCTCTGGATGGACGGTCGACCGCTGGCTCAGGCTCCTCGAAACGTGCTGAAGCATCAGATGGACGTCGCCTCGGAGTTGGGCTATGAACTCAAGACGGGCGTTGAGCCCGAGTTCTTTCTGTTGACTCCGGACGGGAAGGCTATCAGCGATCCACGAGATGAACTTGCAAAGCCCTGTTACGACCAACAGGCGCTGACTCGACGCTACGATCTGATTTCCAAAATCTGTGATTCGATTCAGGAGCTCGGCTGGGAGCCTTATCAGAATGACCACGAAGACGCGAATGGACAATATGAGATCAACTGGAAATACGCTGATGCGCTGACAACGGCCGACCGTCAGATCTTCTTCAAGTATCTGGTGAAGACACTCGCCGAACAGCACGGCTATCGCGCGACATTTATGCCGAAGCCGTTTTCCCAACTGACCGGTAATGGCTGCCATACTCATTTGTCAATGTGGGCCAAAGGAACCAAAAACAATCTGTTTGCGGATTCGAATGACGCCTGCGGGTTGTCTGAAATGGCTTACCATTTTCTTGGCGGAGTTCTGCATTCAGCCGAAGCGCTGTGTGCGATTGTGAATCCAACCATCAATTCTTTTCGTCGGCTGCATGCCGCGACAACGACGTCCGGGTCAACGTGGTCGCCCAATCGAATCAGCTTTGCCGGTAACAATCGGACGCACATGATTCGTATTCCGGATGGCGGGCGGATCGAGTTAAGGCTTTGCGATAACACGGCGAATCCTTATCTCGCCGCCGCTGCAATTCTGGCCGTAGGGCTGGACGGGATTTCTCAGAAGCGTATTCCCGGTCAGCGAAAAGATTTCAATGTCTACACAGACACGCGACAGTCTGAGGAACTGCGAAAGCTACCGGAAACTTTGTTGGATGCCTTGAGATGTCTCGAGGCCAACGCAGTTCTAAACATGGCGTTAGGCGAAAACGTTATTCGCGCGTTTCTGAAGATGAAGCAGACGGAATGGCGCGAATACAATAATCAGGTCTCCGCCTGGGAGTTTCGCCAGACTGTTGACTGCTAGGCAGGCTTTCGTCGAGGCCGGTTTCGGACTGGTCATCTTCCCTGCCTTAATCAGACAATCCACACAGGCCTGAAACTCAGAATCGCGAAATCTCGCGAGGATTGATTCCTCGATCATTTTTCTTCGTCGCGATTCGATCAACTCAGCGTCGTTCTGTGGAGTTGTCGTTTGAGGAATTTGTTCCCGGACAGACCGGAAGGTGCCCTGAACGACACGACGTCCTCAATCCGGGGGCCGTCTGCCGCTCCACGATCTTTTGATCCGGAGGTATCACAAGCTGAATCATCGTCGCCTGCTCTCTGCTGTTACCTGCGTGGTGTTGTCACTCTCCGCTGCAGGAGTAATTCTGGACGGTTCATCGGAGCCATCGTCCGACGCCCTCATTGCCGCGCGGTATCATCAGCGGCAGCTTTCTGGTACTGCGAGCGGTCGTTTTGGTTTTCGCAGCAATCGCATGAGCCCTGCGAACCAGTCATATCGCCAGAATATTGTTCGTCCGAGTCCGGTTGGGCCACACTATCTACGACCTCAGGAGAAAATTGCCACACGGCCAGCGAACGGCGTGCAGTCCTGAGACTGGTTTTCTGACAGGGGCGCTATAAACCTGACAGGGACAAAGAGAGACCGTGAAAGGGCCGCCATCGGCAGAGCCCTTTGAGGCTGTGAGTTTGTTGATTGACTTCAAAGCAGCAGGCACACTCCGTGTGCCGCAGCCTCAGAAAGCCAGTGATTTTTTAGTACCAAGCTTGGCGGACGGCACACGGAGTGTGCCTGCTACTATAAATTCACAGCCTGTTTGGGCTGTTATGAATGGAAGTTTTGCGCAGACCGCTATTTGAAGGAAAAGATGTCGGCGGTTGGAAGGTCGCTGATGGATTTCAGGCCAAATAGTTTCAGGAACTTGCTGGTGGTCACATACGAGACATCCGTACGTCGACCACCAGTGCGTTGCAGTTCGACCAGTTGCAAACGCAACAGTTGCCTCAGGAGGGACATTGCGTTGGGGCGGTCGATCGTCTCCATCGTTTCTTTCGCGACGGGTTGGTTCCATGCAACATAGGCCAGAATTTCCAGCACGTCAGGAGACAGCTTTACGTCGCGTGGACCAAGGCCGAATGTTCGCGTGGAGATGTCAGAATACTCTTCTCGCAACTCGAGGCGATATCCGCCTTCGTTGAGCCGGATCTCATACGGGCGATTTTCGCGAGCGTAAGATTGGTTCAGGGAATCCACGAGGGAAACGGCGACTCGATTATCGACGTCGTTGCCGATGAGAGAAGCCAGCTTCCTTGCTGTCAGAGCGACATTACCACCGACGAAAATCGCCGCCTCGATCACTTCACGAGGCGAAACGCGGCGTACCCCATCGATAAGGACGGCCTGGCTGGACGCTTCTG
>JBIIIF010000210.1:0-12888 GCA_044235005.1 Planctomycetaceae bacterium
GCTCGCCATGAGTTGGCGGGTAGGTTATTTGTTCGCTGGGGCCTTAGTCAGCGGCAAAGAAATAGGAGACCAGCCTGGCGAGCGGCCCGGTGTGAACCGGCCGGCAAGAACTGCATATCGGTCGGCTAACGCCAACAGCTCGCCATGAGCTGGTGGGTAGGTTATTTGTTCGCTGGGGCCTTAAGTCCACGCCATTCGGCGCGGGGTTGGGGCGAGGCCAAATCGGCCAGGGATTTGCAGCCACAGAGTATGCTTCGGCCGCCCGACACCATTGTTCGCAATTCCGGAGATCTCTATGAGCAATCTTCGCCCGGCAGCGGGGCGTTAAAAAGAAAACACCATCGAGCAGAACCCGATGGTGCTTTCATCAATTCTCAACCGGATCGACCAATATGATCAATATGGCAACTCGCGAATGTACATGTTCTTGAAGAAGAGTTCGCTGCCGTGATGCTGCAGTTCGATCTGGTCAGCTCGGACCAGAGGAATCAAGCCGGACTGATCCCAGTAGTTCTCAAGTTCAACCCGGTCAACAATCAGCTTGTCATTCAGCCAGATCGTGACCTTGTTGCCCACCATGCGAATCAGGAATGTATTCCATTCGCCTGGCTTCTTGTCAGCCAGCGATGTGGGAGCATTGCGCCAACGGCGATTGTTCCACAGACCACCAGAACCCAGATTGCGGCCGTTTGTATACTGAGCGACCCATTCCTCTGGTTTCGAAGGATCAGGTTGACCAGGCTTTACTCGTGGATCCCACGGATCCCAGATCTGAATCTGCGGAGTTCCTCGCAGGTAAATCCCCGAGTCTGCTCCGGGTGGAATCTTCCAGTCGACGTAAAATTCGAAATCGCCGTAATCTTTTGATGTGCAGAGGCTCTGGCCTTTTCCGTCGTAAGTCAGAATGCCTTCAGCAACCATCCAGTGTTCCTTCATCACCGCATCAGATTTCTCCTGAGCAGCCTTCAGGGCGTCTCCTGAAAGTGCTCGACGCTGATTCGCATTCTCATGAGCCAGACCTTTCCAGCCTGACAGATCCTTCCCGTTAAAGAACGCGGTGAAGCCGGCTGGCGGAGTATTGTCCGCGGATGTCTGCGGCTTCGTTGGTGAAGGGGCGTAGTCGGCGAGTTTCAGGTTTCGAAACTCCACGCGATCATCATGTCCGGCGAGAACAATATGGCCTTTTTTGTTCTTCATGCCGGGATGAGGATTCCCGTCCACTGGTGTGATGTCATCCAGAAACGCGTCCACGATCACAGCACCGTTCAGAATGATCAGTATATGATCTTCGATCACGACAATCGTCTGAGTATTCCATTCGCCGACGGGCTTCAGATACCCAAGTTTAGGCGGATAAATTCCGTAGACTGAACCATGGTATTGCCACGGCTTTAGCCAGTTCAACTTCTGAGTCTTCCCGTCGGCCATAACCGCATCGCCGTTGTAGGCTTTGCCGTCGTGGTCCAGGATCTGAATCTCCATGCCATCTTTCGAGGGGTGGCCGTCCCTGGGAACTCGAATTCCAATCCCGTTGTTTCCGCTCTCTTCAAGCTTAAACTCGAAGTGCAGTGCGAAGTCGCTGTATTCCTTTTCGGTGTAAAGGTGCTTGCCACCTTTGTTGCAGATCAGAATTCCATCCTGAGCGGTGTAGCCCTTGAGGTCTCCGGTCCAGCCGGTGAGGTCCTTGCCGTTGAACAGATCGGCCCAAGTGGCAGAATCCAGAATGGCCTGAGCCGTCGTGGCGGCGGCCACATTGGGATCGACTTTCTGATCCTGAGCAGCGGCCGTCGTCAATGACGAAAAGATCGTCGCGGCCACAGCGGAAAACAAAAGTGCTTTGGTAAGCGGGAACTTCATGCGGTTCATCTCCAGGAGGCGTTGAGGCGGGAACTGAGAACGCGGAAAACTGCCGGAAAACTCCACTCGACTACACAACAATAAGGCCCGAGTGGCAATGACGACAATTCATCTCCGGAGGATAACGCAGCAATCCCATCAGATGCCACCGTACGCCCCATTATACCCGGCCCACAAGTCATTATGGCCAGGTCGATTGTTCACCAGAACCGCTACTTTTTATTCAGATCTTTGAGATCGAAATTGAATTGGCCGCCACCTTCAGGCACCTTCGCTCGCAGGATTGTGCTCGCAAGTTGGCTATACATCTTCGGCAGAACCTGATTCGCCATGACTTCGCGAGGTGCTTCATCTTCTTTCAGAGGTGAACCATCCGGTTTGAGATGAAGTTCGATGACGACTGAATACTCGCCCACCTGCGCGCCGTCCTCGCCGCGAAACTGCTTCAGGCTGTACTTCCCGGATTCGTCGGTGACACCGAAGCAGTCATTTCCTTTTGTGGTTCCCTGCGGCACAAATTGCAGCATGGCACCGGCGACAGGTTTTGCATTGAGAGTCACAACACCAGTCACTGGATGCGCTGCTGGCAGAGTCACTTCCACAGTCTCAGAGCAGCCCAGTCCCGCGAGAGCGCAGATCGCTATGAAAGGGAGTCGTAGACGCAACGGTTTGGTAATTGAAACAGTATGGAACAAGTCCCAGTCTCCTGAAAAAAGTCATGCAAAATTAATCGCAATGTGGAACTGTCGCGGCGTGAGGTTTTTTGAGTTCAGAACTCGCCCAGTGGATTTCCATCGGCGATGTAGCTGACGTTTCGACGAATCACCGCATCAATATTTTCACTGAGAAAACGTACGGACCCATCGCCCATCAAAATCTGCATGCCGCCCGTATGAACACTGCCGGGTCTGGCCCACGACCCCAGTGTGCCGACGACCGGAGTGAAGATGTGGAACTGCCAATTGTTGATGGTATTGCTGTCCAGCCAGATACCGACCATCACATGGCCGCGGTAACCCCATGCCGTACCGTGCCCATTACGAACGTTGCGGGTTGTTTCTGCGATGGCGACAGTGTTGCTGGTTCCATCGGTGAGATCTCGCATACGGCAGTCGCTGTTGTCGCCGGACATTGCACGAGTTGTGGCTGCCACTGAAGACCAGTTGTTGCAGGAATTGTAAGGCGTTGCACTGGTTGTCACGAAATCGTAGTTCGTTAATGCTCCGCCACGTGAATCGGATGCACTTGGGCGATACGCTGAGCTCTCAGTGATTATGCGACCGTTGTCGCTGGGGCATAAGAACGCCTGCAGCCTGGTCGTCACTGGAATCAGGTTTCCATTCGCCGCCGGATCGCTCGTGTGAGTTCCGACGGTACCACTTTCGTATCCAGAGCCTTCATTGTTTGACGCCGACGCGCTGAAGTTGAACTGTGAATACAGCGCAGTCTGTTCGATGTAGGGAAGAAGCATGACTAATCCCGAAGCATTCAGGTCGGGAGCCGTGCAACGACCGAGCAGGCCGGGGGGAAACACGGAGTGCGTGTCATGATAATTGTGCAGTGCCAGGCCCAGTTGCTTCAGGTTGTTCTTGCATTGAGTTCGTCGAGCCGCTTCGCGCGCCTGCTGAACGGCTGGAAGTAACAGTGCGATCAGAATGGCAATAATCGCAATGACGACCAACAACTCGATCAGCGTAAATCCCGTGTTTCGTTTGGGGCGACTAGTCATGAAACAAACCTTCCCTTCGTATTGTGATAGATCTAAAGAACGTCAAAAACACTTTGTGAACTGAATTTGTGAACCGAAACAGAGACGTGTGTCGGCCGACTGACCGAAAGGTTCAAGCCTGGTGGAGATTTGCGATCGAGGCACGACGCGGCACTTAACGATGACAAAACCGGCCATTCCATGGTTGGCGCTGGTCATCGTAGTGACGGATCGGAACGATCGCTGGAAGGACGTCGCAGAACGCAAATGCGATTCGCAATCTGCGTCGATAGAGGCAGGGGCGGATAAAGGCGGGAAGACGAAATTTCAAACAGCACGCCAGCGGTTCAGCTCTTCATTCAGAGCCATCGACAAGAATGTTGCCCAACGAGTTTCGCTGATGACAACATACAGCCGCATGCTGGGTTTGATGTCGAAGTCAAAGGTGTGTATCCAATCACGCCCAATGCAAAAAGAATGCCGACAAAGAAGTCGGTGCTCAATTTCACACGAACAAGAGCACCACGTAACAACTCTTTCAATGGCGAAAAGCGAAAGCTGCTTCATCTCACAGGGGCCGAAACTTGACCCGCATGATTTTGCCGTCTGCCTGAAAGTCTTGCGTCTTTGCAGTCGATCTACATCAGCCACGAAAGCAGCAATGAAGACCCGTGCATAATGAGTTTCTGTTCATGCTAAGCGTTCTGTCCGTTGATCTGTGGTCATTTGACACCGGTGATCAAAAGGCCTGGGTGCTCAGATGTTGTCTGAAACCAAATGGCAACCGAGCTCCGATCAACATGTCATCAGATGTGATGAAACGGTCGGACTTTAACCAGCTCCCGCGGCCACATTCAGTTTCAGGCTGCGCCCGTCCACGATGATGCGTTCACCAAGCCATCCCTGAGCGGCCTTGAAGGATTTCGGATCGCAGCCGAGTTCGTCACGCAACGACTTGGAAGAGACTCGATCTTTCCCCGCCTGCATTTCTTTTCGCAGCAACGCAACAATTCTGTTGCCGAGTGACTCCGGGGAATCGCTTCGAACAGCCACGGCGGATGCCTCTTCAGCGTCTGGTGAGACATTAACCTGAGCCGAAGTCTGATCTCCCGGAACGACAATTCTGGACGCACCGCCGCGTCCCTTGACGACTTTAATCTGCACGGGAATCGCATCCGTCATCTCGGTCACGTGAGAAATCACGCCCACCTTACGTCCCTGAGCTTCGAGATGCATTAACGCACTCATGGCGGTGTTCAATGTCTCGGGGTCCAGACTTCCAAAACCTTCATCGATAAACAACGATTCGATTCGAAGTCGATTCGATGTCAACGACGCCAGCCCCAACGCCAGGGCCAGAGAGACCAGAAAGGACTCGCCGCCCGACAGCGAGTGGACCGAACGCCGCTCGTCGCCCATGTCGCGATCAATCACGATCAGATTCAGAGATTCCGGCAAACGCTCCAAACGATATCGCACCGCCAGATTGCTCAACTGATGATTCGCATATCGCAGCAACAGGTCCAGGGTGCGTCGCTGAGCGATCATGCGGAACTTCGCTCCGTCGGAAGAACCCAACAGCTCATTCAGCTTTCGCCACGGATCGGTCTTCGCATCCTGCTTTCGGATCTGTTCCATCAGCTCGACATTCTGAGCTCGGCGGCTGTTGTCGCTCAGGATCACCGCTTGCGCAGAACTCAGATTGCTTTTCGCTCCGTTCATTTCTTCACTCATCACCTGCAAAGCGGTAAGAACAGTTTGTTCTTCGTCCTGCGTAGGCTGAGTATTCACGTGCTGCTGAAGTTGCTCTGCATAAACCTGACACGCGCTTTCAGCCGCCGTAACCGCTTCATCAAGCTGGCGAAGAGCATCTCGTTCCGTCTGAATCCACACTTCATCGCGAGCCAGCAGACCGTCCAGTTCCAGCAGAGTCAGCGAAGTTCCCGTACGTACCGTGAAGGCGTCCATCCAGCGCTCTCGCGATGCAGTGGCCGCAGCCAGATCTGCCTGAGCCAGATCCGCAGCCTGAGTTTTCGTTTCGCACTCTGCCGTCGCAGCGACCAGCAGTCTGTCGGCGTCAGTCTTCGAATTGGCCGCGTCGTCCAGCGTTTTAGCAGCGGCAGCCAGACGATTCGCCAGCTCATCTTCGATCACATCCGCCGCGCGGCCGTCGAATAATTGACTGCGTTCCTTCAGACGTTCTTCTCGATCTTTCGAAATGTCTGCGAAGGTGGCGGCACAAACGCTGGCTGCTGTCCTGGCATCCATCACAGACTGTTCGAGCGGACGAATGGCCGCGTCAGCCTGCTGAATCAGACCAAGTAATTCGCCAATGCCCTTCTCGATGTCGCCGCATTCGGTCGCCGATCTCTCGAACGCCCGGCGAAACGCGATCGCGTCCGCTTCAAAATCCTGCTTCGCCGTTGGCAGCCCTGACCACAGATCGCTCAGCCGGACATGGACTTCCGCACGTTGTTCTTCCGCCTTTCGCAATGTAGTCGCGGCGTTATTGTGAGTCTCATTCAGAATCCCGCGACTGAGCGCCAACTGCTGCAGGCGATCGTTCAGTTCCTTCAATGCCCGTTCGGAAGTCTGCAAAGCCTCACGGCAGTCGGATGTCAGCTTGGCTGCGTTGCGAGCATTCTGTTCTTTCTTCTCGATGCTGCGCAGCTCACCGTTGAGCTCCAGCAAGCGAGCTTCCATCACCGGCAGCCTCGCGCCTTCTTCAATCGCCAGCATGGCCACCACTTCCGGATGGTCGTGCGATTCAAAAACGATATCGACCACCTGCGCCTTCGTTGCAGCCAGTTCCGCTGCCTTTGCGTCAATCTGCTCGCTCCGAGTTTCCATCGATCCACGCAGGCGAGCTTCTCGGCTCAGTGCCTCGTCGCGTCGCTTCTCCAGATCCTTCACGGACTTCTTTGCGGCTTTCACAGCCGTTGCTTCCAGCTCGGGTGCGTGCTGACTGTAAGGATGACTGGTCGATCCGCAGACCGGACATTCCTTGCCTTCCTGCAGAGTCAGTCGCAGACGTTTTGCATGATCGTCGACGGCCGCCTGAATGAATTCCAGTTGCGTCTTTGCGACTTCAATGGCAAGCTCGGACTGAGGAATCTCGACGGTTCGAATCTGTTCGATGGCCGTTGCATCAAAGCCCTGAGCCGCCTGAAGCTGTTCGAGCGCCTCGGCTTCGGTCTTCACGCGTTCACGCAGCCCCTGAGCATTCTTCAACTGATGAAACAACGCTGTCAGAACGCTCTTCGCGGATTCTCTTTTCGTGCGATCGGCGGCAAGCTGTTCGGTATCGAACTTCTTCTCAGCTTCCATCGCAGTGGCCAGTGCCGCCGAGGCTGATTCGAATGTTGTCTGCAGAGGAGTTCGGGATTGTTCTTCCTGCTTCAGTCGCTCATCAAGCTCCGCCAGTTCTTTGGTGAGTGACTGGGCGCGGGCTTTCGCGACGTCCACCTGCTGCGCTCCTGCAATGGCCGCATCAATGCGGTCCAGCCATTTCGCGGAGTCCGCAACAAACGGTGCGAATGCTTTCAAACGTTCGCGGTCTCGCTCCAGAGATTGCTGTTCCTGCAGCCGGATGTTGCGACCATCGACGACGGCTTTCAGATTGTCCTCAGCCACCTTCAAAGCAGCATTCGCAGCCTCCAGATCGGTGCTGGCCTTCTGGAACTGCGTCTGCACGATCGACAACGTTTCATCCAGCCCGCGGGCTTTCCGCAGAGGATTCTCATTCGCCTTCTGTTCGGCCAGCAGTGTGGTATGGATTTCAACCGTCGCCTGATGCTGATCTGCCGCGACTTTGAGCGCCAGTTCCAGTTCGCCGCGTTTGGTCTTCGCATGTTCCACCGCAGTTGCAGCGGCTGTCGCCTGTGCCGCGGCAGTTCGTTCTGCTGTGCGAAGCGGCCGGGCATCTCGAGCAATCTCTTCCGTGCGAGCCAGTTCGCTGCGCCGCGGTGCGGCGGCCATGCGATGTGTCACAGTCTGCTGCAGCGTTTCGTCGGCACGCGATTTTTCTGCGATCAGCTTTGCACGGGTGCTGAACCAGTCTGCATGTGACTGCAATTCCTTGTATCTGCTTTCGACCGTCGCCAGTTGCTGCTCGGCCAACGCTCGTGCCGCGTCTGCCTCTGCTCGAGCCTCATCCGTCAGTGGGGCGTTGCCGGCAAGCAGGGATCCCAGTGACTCCAGTGCTTTCTGTTCGACTCCGCAACGCAGAAACACAGATCGGGAAATGGACTCGAATTGAGCCGTCCCGGTCAGCGCCTGCAGGATTTCTGCTCGCTCTTTATCGTCGGCTCTCAGGAATGTGGCGAAGTCATTCTGAGCCAGAAGCACCGCCCGAGTAAACTGTTCGAACGTCAGCCCAATTTTTTCTTCAATCGATTTTAGAACCAGCGTCTTCTTGCCGCCGTCGGCCACTGAACCCTCGCCGCCGGCAGGGATATGGCCCTGATACAACGTCATATCGACATTCTGCAGTGCTCCGTCAGCACTGCGCCGACCTCGCCGAACGCGCCAGCGCGACGTCCACGCCTGACCGTCAACACCCATGAAGGCGACTTCTGCGAAACCTTCCCCAGCTCCTCGACGAAGAAGATTCCGAGGATCGTTTTGCTTCTCGCCGTTCGCCAGTTCGGCCAGTTGCCTGACCCCATTCACCGCTTTCAATCGCGGCGTGGCGTCATACAAAGCCAGACACAACGCATCCAGCAAAGTACTTTTGCCAGCGCCGGTGGCTCCGCTGATGGAAAACAGTCCGGCTGATCTGAGAGGATCGCGAGTAAAATCGACGGTATGAGTTCCCGCCAGCGACGCGATATTGTTGACCGTAATGCGGAGGATTTTCATGACGCCTGAACCTCCTGCAGCAAGATTTCTCGAAACGCATTGATCAGAGCATCGTCAGCCGCCGTACCGTATTTTTCCAGATGAGCACTCAGAAAGATTTCCTCGGGATTGATCGTCTTCAGGTCGTAGTTTTCCTGTTCCACAGGATTGTCGCTGGCGTCTGCACGACGAGCCGCCGATTCGACTTTGATTGAAGCCAGACGCACTGGCTTGCCCTCCAGAGCTTCCTCAATGCGTTTTCGTCGCGTCGGATCCGGCTGATCTTCAAGAACTCGAACTTCCAGAAACGGATGTTGCTCCGGAGGTAACGAGTTATCCAGTTCGAGACTCGTCAACTGCGGTAACAGTTCGTCAATCGAGGCCGCTCCATGGCCTGGAACTGTTCTCAGGCTGGCTGAACGAGGAATCGGCATGGCCTCAACAGAGTGGAGTTGACCGTGATCGAACTTCAGGCGCAGAACCTGATGATCGTAACCCGTTTCCGCAAACGACAACGGGATTGGACTGCCGCAATAACGAATGGAGCCGTCGCGAAAGTGCTGCGGCTTATGCAAATGTCCGAGTGCGACATAGGCGACTTCCGGTGCGAACGTATCAGCATTCAACGCTTCCGCTCCGCCAATCACCAGACGACGTTCCGAGTCCAGAGATTCCTGCCCGCCTGTCAAATGACAGTGCCCCATCGCGATGATCGCCGCGTGTGGGCAATGTTCCGACTTGAACTGCAACGCTGCATTCGTTGCCTGACGATAGAGTTCGCGAACGCCGTCCAGATATGGATCTGAAGCTTCAGTCAACAGCGGCACGTCCGATGGTCGAAGGAATGGAACCGCCAGCACAATGGCTTCGATGATTCCGGCGTGATTTTTTAACGGCACCAGAAACTTCCCGAGATCGATCGTCCCCTGTTCATCGCGACTGACAGTCCCCACGACAGAGACATTTAAGGAATTCAACAGTTCGCTCGGCGCTTCCAGTCGAGCACCGGCGTCGTGATTTCCTGCCGTGATCACGATCTGCAGCTTCGGCAGCAACGCATGGGCTCGCGCAAGGAAGTTATAGTAACGCCGTTGCGACTGCGCGGAGGGATTGATCGTGTCGAAGACATCCCCGGCCAACAGCAGCGCGTCGGGCTGTTGCGACTGCAACTCCTGCAGCAGCCATTCCAGAAAGGCGGCGTGTTCGAAGTCGCGGTCGAAGCCAAAAAACGACTGACCCAAATGCCAGTCTGCCGTATGAAACACTGTCAGCATTTGTTTTTCTCTACCCGGTTTGTGGCAGATCGAGCAGGTTGGCAAATCGCGTCAACACGATTGTGTGTAATGCGGAGAACTCCGGCTGATCGAAACGTCCGTCGTCCACCAGATCCTGCGCCATACGCCGTGCGGCCTGAAGAATGCTGAGATCGCGCACGGGATCGGCAACTCGCAATGGCATCGCCCCGCTTTGTCGCAGGCCAAGAATGTCGCCTGGTCCACGCAGCTCGGCATCCTTTTCCGCCAGCTCGAATCCGTCTGATGATTTCTCCAGAGCCGTCAGTCGCTCAATCGCCTCGGGAACTTCCGTCAGCGACAACAGGAAGCAATATCCCTGATGACTGCCGCGGCAAATTCGACCGCGAAGCTGATGCAACTGAGCCAGCCCGAAGCGATCGGCTTCCTGAATAATCATGATCGTGGCGTTCGGAACATTCACGCCCACTTCGATCACAGTCGTGGAAATCAGCACGTCCGTTTCGTAATTCCGGAATCGATCCATCACCGCATGACGTTGCTCGCGATCCATCCGGCCATGCAGCAGATCAACTCGCAGTCCCGCAAGTTCCGTCGCTGACAAGTTGCGAAAGACGGCTTCCGCCGATGAGGAATCCTCGTCGTTCTTGCCTTCAACTCGCGGACAAACCACGTACGCCTGGCGACCTTTGGCAATCTGCTGTTTCACAAACAACCACATCCGTGACTGTTCGGGCTGATCAAGAATTCTGGCCGTGACAACTTTCTGACGTCCCGGCGGAAGCTCACGAATCACTGAGACATCAAGATCGCCAAACTGCGTCAGGCAGAGACTGCGTGGTATCGGCGTCGCCGTCATGACAAGCACATGCGGACTGGTCGATTGAGTTGTAAAGCTGGCACGCTGGCGAACACCAAAACGATGCTGCTCATCAATGACCACCAACGACAGATTCTTAAACTTCACGCTGTCCTGAATGACGGCCTGCGTGCCGATGATCAATTGAGTCGTCCCGGAGCTGATGCCTTCCAGTAATTCGCGACGTTTCGCAGCGGGCAGTCCACCGAGAAGCAGGCCACGTTGTACTCGACTTTCAGACAGCAGCTCTTCAAACGTCTCCCAATGCTGAGTCGCCAGGACTTCCGTGGGCGCCATCAGCACGGCTTGTTTGCCGGCGGCGATCGCTGACAGCATGGCGTAGACCGCAACCGCTGTCTTCCCCGCGCCGACATCGGCCTGGAGCAGACGATGCATCGGGTGCGGCCGCAGAATGTCTTCGGTGATTTCCCGGATCGAGCGATCCTGTCCTTCGGTAAAGCGAAAGCTGAAAAGTCGCCGAATTCTAGCATCGACCTTCGCGGTGACTTCGATCGCATCCGCTCGCAGCGTTCGGCCCCACGTTCGACGACGCAGTGCCAGTCCTAGCTGAAACTCAAACAAGTCATCCAGCAGAATTCGATAACGTCCTGCCTGCCACTGTTTGACGGACTCCGGGAGGTGCAACCATCGGAGTGCGGTGGAGAGAGCTGGCAGACGATGATGTTCGCGATAAGCTTCGGGAACCGGGTCGCTCACCAGAGCGGCGAAGTCTTCCACGACCGAGCGGATCATGCGGCGCATGGCATCCATTTTGATGCCGTCCGTCAGCGCGTATCGGGGCAGCACTCCGGCGGCCGTTTCGATATCGTCATCGGGGGCCATGATGTGAAACCTTGGCCCGTTAAACTCCCATCGTCCGGCTTTGCGTTGCGGTTTTCCGCTGAAGATGACGTGTTCGTTATCGCGAAACTTCTTGAACATCCACGGCTGATTGAACCAGGTTCCGCGAACAAAATGACCGTCGCAATTCAGCAGGATGCCGACCAGAGATCGCCCTTTGGAAAGTTCGCGGGCATCTCGATCGACGACATAGCCATGCACGGACTGTTCGACATCTTTCTCCAGCTTTTCGACAGGCCGCAGATCGCTGAAGTCGTTGACTGCATGCGGCACGTGAAAGAGTAAGTCCTGTGCCGTCGTGATTCCCAGATTTTTGAGCAATTCTGCGCGTTGAGGACCGACGGCACGGACGTACTGCACCGGCGTCAGCAGCTTTTCAGCGGACGTCTGGGAGGGGTGTTGTGAAAGGGAGGCCGGTGATTCCGTCATTTGGGGGGAGAATATCGACTCGGATTGCCGGCTGCGACCAAAGGAGCTTGTGACTCCGGCAGAAAATCCGCACAATGTCTCTCATGAGGTTCTCTTTGCGGCGCCGCGTTTTTGTATAAGAATTTTGTTTCACGCAGTGCCACTAAGGAAACAGTCCCGATGTAGCTTCCGGCTGAATCAATTGGAGACTCAAACGGTGTGCCTGCGTTCGCGAAGGCTCACTTGTCACACCCAACAGGAAAATTGCAATTTGTAGGGTGTGACAAGTTCGCTCCAGCGAATGCGGGCACACCAATTCACGGTTACTATTGCGAACCAAATCCGAAGTCGCGAAAGGAAGAGACGCGGAGTTTTGAAATTCATGGGGACAAAGTCAATGAATTCATTCTTTCGAGATGCACAGCATCGACGACAGTTTCTGCACACGGGTGGGGCGGGATTCGTTGCGACGGCGACCGCGGCGTTATTGGCCGATGCGGCTCGAGCAGAATCGTCGCGCGCGGTTGAGTTGCCTCGACCGGATTTTACTCCGACCGCGAAGAGCGTCATCTTCCTGTTTATGGAAGGTGGCCCGAGTCATATCGATTTGTTCGACCCCAAGCCTCTGCTGAATGAACTCGCCGGGAAACCTCTGCCGGATAGTTATGGCGACATTATTACAGCGATGGGGGAATCTCGATCGCCACTATTGGCCTCCAAACGCAAATGGAAGCAGTACGGCCAGAATGGCACGTGGGTTTCTGACTGGTTGCCTCACACAGCGCAGTGTGTGGACGACATTGCCGTGATTCGCAGTTGCTGGGCAGAAGGAATTAATCATTCGTCCGGCGTTTGTCAGATGAATACGTGTTCGCTGATCGGCGGACGACCGTCGCTCGGAAGCTGGGTGTCGTATGGTCTGGGCAGCGAGAACAACAACCTGCCGTCGTTTTTGGTCATGCAGGACAACAAATCGTCCGTCGTAAATGGTCCGCGCAATTGGGGGGCGGGTTTTATGCCGGCGGTTTATCAGGGGGTTCGTCTGAGTGAAGGATCGGAGCCGATTCCGAATTTAAATCCTCCTGAGGGAACTGGCGGATCGC
>JBIIIF010000211.1:0-12881 GCA_044235005.1 Planctomycetaceae bacterium
CGATGACAATCGTGACGGCGCGGATGCGCTGGGGTTGCTTCTGGAGGAACTCGACAATCAGGTCCATGTCACCTACGGCGGGATTCAGGCTCTGGATGTTGCGACGGCGTTTCGTCCCGATTTAATGTTGGTGGACCTGCTTATGCCGGGGATGGATGGTTGCACGCTGGTTAGTCGATTTCGCCAATTGCCGGGCTTTGCGACCACTAAAATTGTGGCGATCACCGGTCAGAAAGGTGAAGAACATCAAGCCCTGGCGATGAAAGCCGGTTGCGATCTGGTGCTGTTCAAACCCGTGACGTTGGCCGCCGTGCGAATGGTTCTGGGAAACATCGCTCCCGCTTCACCGGTCGCTCGAATTCCCGCGATGCGTCCGCGTCCATCGGCTCAGCCAGTGACAGATCGCAGATTACCCATCGGGGAAGCTCGCAAACTGCGCAGTGAGCGTACATCCAGAAGTCTGACACAGGCCGAAAGTGAAGCGGCGATCTGCGACGGCATCATTCGTTTTCAGGACGAATATCTCGGGTGGCGTTCCGAACGCATTCATGCTCATCTGATCAAAGACATGTTGATCGTACGTATTCTCGGAGTCCTCACTCTGGCCGAGCGACAATTGGGCAAATCACTGTCGCCGGACAAAGGACGAGATCTCATCAAACAAACCCGCAAGCAACTGCTGGAACTGGCGAGGCCGATGCTGGAGTCACTCGTTCACGAAGCGTCCGGCGTGAAAGTTCGCAGTATGCATCACGATATCAGTACCGTCACCGGCGAAGAGGTTGTTGTGTTCTCCCTGACCGATTCCCCAAAGTTTCAGTGACATTTTTCGAGAACAAACATCCGTACAAATCCAAACCTGTGGCACCCTCGCCGACCGTTCTTCGAAAGTCGATCGGGCTGGATGCGGAAGCCGGATCTGGTTTTGTCGGATGTCGTTTTGATATCGCGACAGCAAAACATCAACAGAAAAATCACCCTCTATGCAATTGCCCGAGTTCAAAGACCGTCTGAATCGTCTGCTGCTTTGGCCGAAGATTGCGTGCCGTACAAAGCATCAGCAAATGCCGGCCGAAGAACCGCCATTGCGGGCTGAACTGCTGAACGTTGATCAACTCGAACGACATGCTCGCAGCATCGCCAGTGCTCATCGACTGGCAACAACTCCCGCAGAAGATCGTCTGCTGTCACGTCTGGCTGAAAACGAAACTGTTCTCGTCGATGCCTACGATCTGATTGCTGCGGCCGCGGCCAGGAATCGCCGCATCGCGCCGGCGGCGGAATGGCTGCTGGACAATTTCTATCTGATCGAAGAACAGATCCGGTCGACTCGCAGACTTCTGCCTCGATCCTACAGCAGTGAGTTGCCTCGCATCGCAGCCGGTCCCGGTGTCGACTTTCCTCGAGTTTACAGCATCGCTCTGGAACTGATCGCTCACACCGACGGCCGTATGGACTGCGCTAGTCTGACGGGGTTTCTGACGGCGTATCAGTCTGTTGTTCCATTGAAACTGGGGGAACTTTGGGCGTTGCCGCTGATGCTGCGGCTCGCGTTGATTGAGAATCTTCGGCGAGTTGCCGTGAGAATTGCCAAGGGCCGCTGCGACCGAGATCAAGCCAGCGACTGGGCCGAGCAGATGATTCGCACGGTCGAACAAAAGCCGACCGACCTGGTGCTCGTGCTGGCCGATATGGCTCGCGAAAATCCGCCGCTGACGGGTGCGTTTCTGGCCGAGTTGACTCGTCACCTGCAGGGCCAGAATCCCAATTTCTCCTTCGCCAGCAGTTGGCTGGAACAGCGTCTCAGCGATCAGGGACAAACAACCGAGCAACTGATTCTGGCAGAAGGTCAGGCTCAGGCTGCCGATCAGGTCTCGGTCGGAAACAGCATTACGAGTCTTCGGTTTCTGGCGGTGAATGATTGGCGAAAGTTCGTTGCTGATCAAAGCCTTGTCGAACAAACTCTGTCGCGCGATCCGGCCGGGATTTACTCGGCTATGGATTTTTCGACTCGCGATCGATACCGCCACGCCGTCGAAGCGATCGCTCGTCGATCAACCTGCAATGAATACGACGTGGCTCAACGAGCCGTGCAGTTGGCTCAGGCGGAAGTCGGCGTGCAGTCCGATGTGCGGACTCATCACGTGGGATACTTCCTGGTCGATAACGGCCGCCCGGCTCTGGAGCGTCTGGTGCAGATGCGTCTGACGTTTGGCGTCGCGGTGGAAAATTTTCGCCGTCGCTTCCCGCTGCCTATTTACACATTCGCCGTCATGGCCATTACCCTGACAGTGTTCGCCGTGTTGCGACACTACAGTCGAGACCTGCGGCCTGGCACGCCACTGATGTGGCTAATGGCTTTTCCCATCCTGATGTCGGCCGGGCAACTGGCGATCGGCACGGTTCACTGGCTCATGACCGTCCTGATGAGTCCTCAGCCGTTGCCGCGGATGGATTTTCGAGGCGGCATTCCGGTCGCTCATCGCACTCTGGTCGTCGTCCCCACGATGCTGTCCAGCGCTGCATCCATCGAACGACTTCTGGAAGGCTTGGAAATTCGTTATCTCGCTAATCGCGAATCAAATCTCCACTTCGCGCTGTTGACGGATCTGGAAGATGCCTCCACGGAAATCCGAGAAGGCGACGCCGCGTTGATTCAACAGGCGAGCGACGGCATCAAAAATCTGGCGCTGAAGTACGAACACGAATGTCCCGACATTTTCTTTCTGTTGCATCGCGATCGCCGCTGGAATGCTCAGGAAAATGTCTGGATGGGTTACGAACGAAAACGTGGAAAATTGGCGGATCTCAATGCGATGCTTCGCGGTGCGGCCGAGCGATTCTCGCATGTTGCCGGAGACACGACGATTCTGCAGCAGGTCGAGTATGTGATTACGCTCGACACGGACACGCAACTGCCTCGCGATTCCGCGCGGGAGATGATTGCCGCGATGTCGCATCCTTTGAATCGTCCGGTTCTGGATGCGTCCGGCCAGCGCGTGATTCATGGCTACACAATTCTGCAACCACGAGTTGGCGTCAGTTTGCCGAGCGCATATCGATCATGGTTTGTGCGACTTCTGGGTGGCGATCCCGGCGTCGATCCGTACACGCGAGTCGTCTCGGATGTTTATCAGGACCTGTTCTCTGAAGGCTCATTCATCGGCAAGGGCATTTATGACGTCGATACCTTTGATCGGCGCTGTGGCGACTTTCCGGAGAACCGAATTCTAAGCCACGACCTGCTGGAAAGTTGCTACTGCCGCTCGGCGTTGCTGACGGATGTTGTGCTGTATGAAGATTATCCGTCCAGCTATACGGCAGACGTCGGCCGACGACATCGCTGGATGCGCGGCGACTGGCAAATCGCTGCCTGGTTGATGCCTCGAGTTCGCAACCTGGCGTATGTACAAGTTGGAAATCCGATCTCGGCTTTGTCACGATGGAAAATCTTCGACAACCTGCGAAGAAGCCTCGTCCCGGTTTCGATGTTGGCCGTTTTGCTGCTGGCGTGGTTCTTCGGAACCGCCTCCCTTGGGATGCTGGCCACCGGCTTCATCATCGGTGCGGTGACGGTGCCGTCGTTGCTGTCCGCTTTTCTGGATCTGGCCATCAAGCCGACAGATCTTCCCGTGCGAACGCATCTGATCACGACATTCAGTGCCATGGGCCGTCCGCTGGCACAGTGCCTGATGACGTTGATTTTTCTGCCGTACGAAGCGTTCATCAGTCTGGATGCCATCGCTCGTACAATCTTACGAGTTCACTGGACGAAATCGCGACTGCTGGAATGGAAGACCTCCAGCGACAGTGAGCGCACGGCTCGGTCTGATCTGTCGGGGTTTTATCGAGCGATGCTGGTCGCGCCGTGTCTGGCGGTAGTGTCATTCATTTGGCTGGCATTGATGAGCCGCCAGAACCTGCTGATCGCCGCACCGTTGCTGCTGTTATGGCTTTATTCGCCAGCCATCGCGTGGTGGTTGAGTCGTCCGATTGTTGCCGCTCCTGTTCGGCTGTCTCAAAAGCAGACTCAGTTCCTGCGACAGCTCTCACGAAAAACCTGGCGATACTTTGAGACGTACGTCACCGAAGACGACAACTGGCTGCCGCCTGACAATGTGCAGATGAATCCGAACGAAGTCATTGCGCCGCGAACCAGCCCGACGAATATCGGGATGGCTCTGCTGGCCGATCTGGCCGCGCAGGATTTTGGTTATATCTCCGTCGGATGTCTGCTGGATCGAACTCGCAAGACGTTCGGCACGATGGCCCGGATGGAACGCTATCGAGGTCATCTGTTTAACTGGTACGACACACGTACGCTGGCCCCCCTGGCTCCTCAATATGTTTCAACCGTCGACAGTGGAAACCTGGCAGGACAGCTTCTGGTGCTCCGCACTGGTTTGGAGCAATTCGTCGATGCCAGCATCTTGCCGCGACGTCTATGCGAAGGGCTGGCCGACACACTGGGAGTGGCTCTGGAAACCTCGCGCGGTTCTCAGCCATCGAATGCTGGCCGAGCTGACGGCGAGAATATTCAACCGCCCGTGGATGGGAATATCACTCGGCTGCTGCAGCGCCAGATTGAAGATCTCGAACGCTGTCCGCATCAGATCTCCGACACGGTGACGTTATTGAGCAAACTGATCGATGAGACGTCAGTCACTTTGACGCAGGTTTCGATGCTGCTGCATCCGGAATTTTGCTGGTGGCTAAGTGCTTTTGTGCGTTCCTGCAGTGATCATCTGCATGAGCTGCTGCGTCTTGCAGCGTGGGCGATGTTGTTGCCGCCGCCTCACTTCGTTGTGGCCGGTCGCTCCGTTGTGGCCGGTCTCCTGACCGAGCCATCGGTCTCCGGATCGCCCCACAATCCCAGCATCCTCACCAACATCCACCAGCAAATCACCGCACTCAACAACGGCCCCACGCTGCAAACCGTCGCCCAGCTTTCCCAAACGCTGGTGCCGATCATTGAAACCGCGACAGCCGAACTGACTGCATCGAACGAAACATCCCCAGTCATCAAAGACGCCATTGAATGGATTCAGCAAGTTAATCAGGCCGTCACGAAATCCTCAAGACTCGCCACCACCAGGATCTCCAGCCTGCATCATGTTGCCGAAGAGTGTTCTGAATTCGCCGAGATGGATTTTGAGTTCCTGCACAACAAGTCGCGAGATCTCTTCGCGATCGGCTTCAACGTCAGCGAAAACCGGATTGATTCCGGCTGTTACGACTTGCTCGCATCAGAAGCTCGTCTCGCCAGTTTTATACTGATTGCTCAGGGGCATTTTAGTCAGGAACACTGGTTCTCGCTCGGCCGACTTCTCACCAGTGCCAGTGGCGCGCCAGCGTTGCTGAGCTGGAGCGGTTCGATGTTCGAGTATCTCATGCCGATGCTCGTGATGCCAACTTACGAAGGCACGCTGCTGGATCAAACCGCACGAGCCGTCGTGCGGCGTCAGATCAATTATGGTCGTCAGCGAGGCGTGCCGTGGGGTATTTCCGAATCCGGCTACAACATGCTGGATCGCAGTCTCAACTATCAGTACCGCGCGTTTGGAGTGCCTGGACTGGGATTGAAGCGAGGTCTCGCGGAAGATCTTGTCATCGCGCCGTATGCGACGTCGCTGGCGTTGATGGTTGAACCGGAAGCGGCGTGCCGCAATCTTGAACGACTGGCGGCCGATGGACGAGAAGGCGGCTATGGGTTCTTTGAAGCGGTCGACTATACACCGTCGCGACTTCCGCCGGGCATGAGCAGCATCACCGTGCGCCAGGTGATGGCTCATCATGCCGGCATGAGTCTGCTCTCGCTCGCGTATCTGCTGCTGAACAAGCCGATGCAGAAACGCTTCGCCGCCGATCCTGCGTTTCGAGCCGTCGATTTGCTGCTGCACGAACGAGTTCCTCGAGCCACCGTCCCCGTGTTTCCGCATGCCATCGAAGCCGGAGCCACTCGCAGCGCGTCGGCGGAAGAAGCCGGGACGATGCGAGTCTTCACCGATCCAAACAGCCCTGCGCCTGAAGCACATCTGCTTTCGAATGGGCATTATCATGTCGCGATCACAAGTGCTGGCGGTGGTTATAGCCGCTGGCGAGATCTCGCGGTGACTCGTTGGCGTGAAGATCCGACACGCGACTGCTGGGGGACATTCTGCTATCTGCGGGACCTTGAAAGCGGTGTCTTCTGGTCAACAGCTTTGCATCCCACCGGCCGTTCGACTCGGCATTATGAAGCGATCTTCACTCAGGCACGGGCCGAATTTCGCAGACACGACGAACAGATCGAGACGCACACGGAAATCAGCGTTTCGTCGGAAGATGATCTGGAGCTGCGACGAATCACCCTGACGAATCGCTCTGAGCGAGTTCGCGTGATCGAAGTCACCAGTTATGCGGAAGTGGTCCTGGCGACTCAGGCTCAGGATGAATCTCATCCCGCGTTCAGCAATTTGTTTGTCCAGACGGAAATCGTGCAACCTCAGAACGCACTGTTTTGTACTCGTCGACCGCGTTCGGCCGAAGAACGCCCGCCGTGGATGATGCACATGATGTCCATCGGTCGAGACGTCACGGGTGTCGGTACAAGGCCTGAGAATGAGGCCAGCAATCGCAGTCACGAGCCGTCATTCGAAACGGATCGAATGAAGTTTATTGGTCGAGGAAGAAGTCTGTCTTCTCCAGCGGCCTTTGATCAGCAGACGCCGCTGTCGAATACTGTGGGCTCGACGCTTGATCCGATCGTCAGCATTCGCAACCGACTGATTCTGCAGCCCGGCGAATCATTGCGAGTCGACATTGTCACGGGTGTCGCGGAAACTCGTGACGGCGTCCAGGCCATGGCCGAGAAATACACCGACCCAAGTTTGGCCGATCGAGTCTTTGAGCTGGCCTGGACGCGCGGGCCGATCATGCTGCAGCAGTTGAATGCGTCGGAAGCGGATGCTCAGGCCTATGGACGACTGGCCGGATCGATTATCTATGCTTCCGCCCTGCGACGTGCGCGGACGAGTGTGCTCATTCGAAATCGACGGGGGCAATCAGGACTGTGGGGATATGGAATTTCGGGCGATCTGCCGATTGTGCTGGTGCGAATCCGAGATGCCGAAAAGATAGAACTTGTGGGCGAAGCGTTTCAGGCTCACGCATGGTGGCGGATGAAGGGACTGAACGTCGATCTGGTCATCTGGAACGAAGATGATTCAGTGTATCGACAGTCGCTGCAGGACGCCATCATGGATGCCGTCGCGGCCAGCCCTGTGTCGGCTCTGCTGGATCGCCCGGGCGGAGTGTTTATTCGACGCGGAGAACAGATGTCCGAGGAAGACCGCGCGTTGCTGCAGTCGGTGGCGAGAGTGGTTCTGCAGGATGATGCCGGAACGTTGATTGAACAGGTCGATCGGCGAGCCCGTGTGGAAACACCGACTCCGTTGCTGCGTTTGAATCGTCGTCGAGGCGATGTAATTCCGGCACAGGATCCAGAGCCGCGAGATCTTGCGTTCTTCAATGGGCTGGGCGGATTCAGTCGCGATGGCCGCGAGTATGTTTCGATCCTGAAGCCTCAAACCGCCACCCCCGCGCCGTGGGTGAATGTGATTGCAAACTCGCAGATCGGCACGGTCATTTCGGAAAGCGGAAGTGCGTATACCTGGGTCGACAACAGTCATGAGTATCGACTGACGCCGTGGAATAATGATCCTGTGTCGGACAATTGCGGCGAAGCGTATTACGTTCGCGATGAGGAGACCGGTCGCTTCTGGTCGCCGTCCCCGCTGCCCGCTCGAGGCACCAACACGTACGTATCGCGACACGGTTTCGGATACACGATTTTTGACTACACCGAAGACGGCATCACCACGGAGCTGTGTGTTTACGTGGCGACCGATGCTCCGGTGAAGTTTGCACGCCTGAAGATCAGGAATCATTCGGGGCGAGCCCGGCAGATGTCGGTCACTGGTTATTGGGAATGGGTGCTCGGCGAAGTTCGCGGCAAGTCGATGATGCATGTGGGCACAGAGATCGATCCAGCTACCGGAGCTGTATTTGCCCGCAATTATTACAGTCCTGAATTCTCCGAGAAGGTCGCGTTCGTCGACTGCAGCGAACCCGTGCGAACCGTCACTGGCGATCGAGCCGAGTTCCTCGGACGCAACAGCGCGGCGTCACATCCAGCGGCCATGAATCGTACTCGACTGTCGAATCGCACTGGTTCCGGATTCGATCCGTGCGCCGCGATTCAGACGCAAGTGAGTCTCGACAATGATCAGGAACGCGTCATCGTCTTCACCCTCGGCGCGGGCAGTAATGAAGACGACGCGCGGCGACTGGTGCAGCGGTTTCGCGGTGAAGGCAATGCTCAACAAGCGCTGGAAGGCGTGTGGCATTACTGGAGTCAGACGCTGGGCGTTGTGCACGTGGAAACCCCCGATCCGGCCGTGAACTTTTTGGCGAATGGCTGGTTGATCTATCAAACGCTGGCCTGTCGCATGTGGGCTCGCACGGGCTTCTATCAGTCCGGCGGTGCGTATGGTTTTCGCGATCAACTGCAGGACGCGATGGCACTGATTCATGCTGAGCCCAGGCTGCTGCGTGAGCATCTGCTGCGAGCCTGCTCACGGCAGTTTCGCGAAGGTGACGTTCAGCACTGGTGGCATCCACCGGCAGGTCGCGGCGTGAGGACTCATTTTTCCGACGACTTTCTGTGGCTGCCAGTCGCGTTATGCCGTTACGTGCAAATGACGGGCGATACAGGAATTCTGGCCGAGCGAGTTCCGTTCCTCAGTTCGCGAGCGTTGCATGCTCACGAAGAAGCGAACTATGACCTGCCAGTGATTTCAGAAGATATCGGCACCGTCTATGATCATGCCCTGCGAGCCATCGACAACGGCCTGCGATTCGGTGTGCATGGTTTGCCGCTGATGGGCTGTGGCGACTGGAATGACGGCATGAATCTGGTCGGGCAGCATGGACAAGGCGAAAGTGTCTGGCTGGCGTTCTTTCAGTTCGATGTGCTGACTCAGTTCGCCAAACTTGCGCAGCGGCAGAATGATGTTGTCACGGCCGATCGGCTGGTGATCGAAGCCGGCCGTCTACGAGGCCATATCGAACACAACGGCTGGGATGGCGAGTGGTATCGTCGGGCCTATTTTGACGATGGAACTCCGCTGGGTTCTTCGGAGAACCCGGAATGCCAGATCGATTCAATCTCGCAAAGCTGGTCGATTCTTTCCGGCGCAGGGACTCAGGAGAGATCTCTGCAGGCCATGGCCAGTGTCGATCGCCGGCTCGTGCGACGAGATGCGAAGTTGATTCAGTTGCTCGATCCGCCGTTTGATCATTCGGATTTGAATCCGGGCTACATCAAAGGCTACGTCCCCGGAGTTCGTGAAAATGGCGGCCAGTATACTCACAGCGCGATCTGGACGGTTATGGCCTTCGCCGCGATTGGAAATGTCGAACGTGCGTGGGAACTGTTCAATATGATCAATCCGATCAATCATGGATCGACACCGCAGACCATCAGCACCTATCGAGTCGAGCCGTATGTTGTTGCCGCTGATGTTTATGGAGTGGAGCCACATCTCGGCCGCGGCGGCTGGACGTGGTACACGGGATCGTCTGGCTGGATGTATCGCCTGATCACGGAATCACTGCTGGGGCTGCAGCTTGATGGCGACAAGCTCCGATTTACGCCTCGACCACCGAAAGATTGGGAGTCCTATACGATTCACTATCGATACCGCGACACGACTTATCACATCGCCGTCATCAATCATGGCGATGGAACTTCCGGTCGCCGCCTGCGAATGGATGGTGTTGAGCAGACTCAGGACTTTATTGTACTTGTAGACGATCATGTCAGCCATGAGGTCGAGATACGACTCAATCAAAGCTCAGGTCCACCCGCCAGTATTCCTGTGTCTGGGTCGTGACCTCGGCTGAGATCACTCACGGGAGAATTCATGTACTCCGATCATCTGATGCATGGAGAATAAAGCTTCGAGCGAGTGGTCATGAATTCAACAGAACGAGCCACGGGCAACACCGCCAGTCGTGAGACGGGGAGTTTATCCGGAATGTCTGCGGGACATCAGCCGCATGGTTGCGGGGTCCATCGTCAACGTTGCGATGAAAGGTCGGCGATAACATTCTCGGCAGCCTTTCGTCCACTCACCATAGCACCCTGGATGGAGGCTGTCTCGCAGTAGTCTCCACAGTAGTACATCCCGTTTCCCAAACGCGGTCTTCCTGAAAGGCTGTCTCTGAAGCCCCGCTGCTGCGAAGGCAAGGCGATTGGGATGTCATATCTCCGTAACAAGGACCACGTATCGACCTGAGATCCGAACCATTGCCTCAATTGCTGACGGACGGTGTCATTCAGATCGGATGAGTTCATCAATTCTTTGCCAACGACTGAGGCACTGATCAAAGCCTGGCCGGTGGGGGCATAACTCCTGGCCACATTGGACACCACACACAGATTGTTGACAGGACCTTCATTGTCGCCGTTCAGAACAAGCAGTGGTTCGCCGAAAGGTGCTTGCGGGGCGGCGAAGTAGAAACAAGTGGTTGCTCTGAATTCAGGCGATTGAATCATCCCGCTCGTCAACCTTGAAGCTTCCCTTCCCTCGACGGCCAGTACGATTGCACGGCAGTCAATGGTTTCACCATTCCTGAGTCTCACGCGATGGCTATCCAGAAGTGAGTTGACGGGAGTGGAAAGCCGAAGCATTGCCGGAGTCAATTCTGCCGCCAACTGTCGTGGGATTGCACTCATGCCCTGCTCAGGAAGTGATGCATCTCCCAGGGCAAAGATCCGGAACAAGAACTTGAAGAACCCGCTGGATGAGCAGAGTTCCTTCTCCAAAAACACGCCAGAGAACCAGGGCCGAAAGAAACGACTGATGATGTCGTCCGAAAGCCCGCAGGTTTTGCTGAGATAATCCAGCGTTGTCGATTCCGGCTCTCGCCAGAGATCATCAACAGAGGTATGCGTGACATGCCAGCGGAGTTTGGCCAGATTCAGACGATCCCTGAGGGTGCCGATTCCATTGAACGCCGTCGCAAGCAGCTTCGAAGGTTTCCTCCACGGATCGCTCATCTCAACCATTCGTCCCTGAGTGCGAATCAAAGCGCCGGGGTCAAAACTGTGCAATCGGAGTGAGTCGTAATCCAGTTGAGCAGTGGCTTCAGGGTAAGCCGTTTGAAGGACCTGGAATCCCCGATCAAGCAGAAAGCCGTCGACATGGTCTGTGCGGACTCTACCGCCAATGTCGTCCTGAGCTTCGAGTACGAGTACGTCGATGTTGTGTCTGAGCAGCAGGCGGGCACAGCATAGCCCCGACAGACCAGCACCAATGACAACCACAGGCTTTGATATCATACTCACGTTCCCAGGTCACGACCTGCAGTCGCTGGTGTGTTGGTGATGGTCTTACCAGCCGATGCAGGGTTGATTGCCGATGCTGTCTTATCAGTCAATGCAGGGGAAACCTCGGCAGCACGAGCAATATTGCGAAGCATTCCTGCAAAGACAAATTGATGCAGCGGATAAATGCCGTACCAGTAAAGAATTCCGAAGAGGCCCAGCGGATCGAAGATGGCCGTCTGACGAATGATGCTCCCCTCATGACACGGCGTCACTTCAAATTCCAGCCACGCGCGACCGGGAACTTTCATTTCGGCATGGAGCCGCAGTTGATGATCCGGATCGAAAGATTCAACACGCCAGAAATCGAGCGCATCACCGACGCGTAGTGAGTCGTCATCGCGCCGTCCGCGTCGAACGCCAACGCCACCAAGCAGCAGGTCAATGAAACCGCGGACAGTCCACAGCCAGTTTCCGTAATACCAACCCGTGCGACCACCGATACGGCGGATTGGGCGAAATGCCTGCTCGGGCGGAACAGACACGACAATCGTTCGGGAGTCAACAAGTCTGGAGCCAAACCGAGTCCCACCCCACGATCGAATCTCACCCCCTGATGAGAGGGCATCCGACCAACGTGTGGCAGCAAACTCGCTGTCTTCGTTGACAAGAGCACGTGCGATGGCTTCCTGGTAACTTCGTGGTCGGACGGAGAATGAAGTCGACGCAAGATTGTTCGAAATGAGGGTTGGATTGCGCAGGCTTTCGACCAGTTTCCTGCCGACTCGTGCGTAGAGTGGCGTCACCAGGCCAAGCCACAGACTTGAAAGGTAGGGAGTCAGGAATGGCACTGGGATCATCCAGCGAATCAGACCTCTCTGCCGAGCATACTCCTGCATGATCTGACCATAGGAGACCTGATCCGGGCCGCCAATCTCGAACACATGAGAACCCGATGTTGGCAAGTCCAGTGCCGCCTTGAGATAGTTCAGCAAATCTTCGACAGCGATCGGCTGAGCCTTCACGTGCACCCAGCGAGGACAAATCATGATCGGCAGACGCTCTACGAGAGCACGAATCATTTCAAAGGAAAGACTGCCCGAACCGATCACGATCGAGGCTCTGAATTCGATCACCTGTGAATGATGAGCGCGAAGTGCATCGCCAGTCTCCTGGCGGCTTCGGAGATGTTTCGAAAGTTCATGGTCCGGATTGCCAAGGCCACCCAGATAAATGATACGTTGCACGCCAGCGGCTGTAGCCGCTTCCGCGAAATTCGTGGCGGCGATGAGATCCTGCTCTTCAAAGTTTCCATGAGCGCCCATCGAATGCACAAGATAATAAGCCGTGTGTACTCCCGCGAAGGCCGGCGGCAATGTGGCTCGATTCAACACATCACCGGCTGCTACTTCCGTTGTGTCTGAGCGGCGATCCTCAAGTGCTTCAGGACGGCGTGTCAGGCAGCGCACGCGAATACCCTGCTGTTGCAGAAGAGTCAGCAATCTCCCGC
>JBIIIF010000212.1:0-12841 GCA_044235005.1 Planctomycetaceae bacterium
GCCCGAATCCGCGAAGTCTCTGGTATTGCTCGTCCTGCGGAGTTATCGTTTTCGTGTTGAAGCTGTTCTCAAGACGCATGTGGCCGGTGAAATGCTGGCCTCATGCGTGACAGTTACGCCGGAGACGTCTCTTGATCCGCTCTTTGATTCCCGCCATCGCTTGCGTACTACTCTGCCAAACAATCGTTGCGTTCGCTGACGATCTACCGCCCGCCGTCGAGCGAAAAATTGATTTCGTTCAGGATGTGCAGCCACTTCTGAAGGATCGTTGCTGGTCGTGCCATGGCGGCGAGAAGCAGGAGTCCGGACTACGCCTCGACCGTCGCGATTTGATGATGACAGGTGGTGATCTTGGCCGGATTCTGGAACCGGGCAAGAGCGATTCCAGTCGACTGATTCACTATGTCCATGGCACCGATCCCGACCACGTCATGCCGCCGGAAGGGGAGCGTCTGACGAAAGAACAGATCGGCATCCTGCGGGCGTGGATTGATCAGGGCTGCGAATGGCCGGAATCCGCGAACATCTCCGCCGAGAAGAATTCTCACTGGGCGTATCAGCCGATCAAATCACAAACATCTCCAGTCGTTAATGATCAGAGCTGGCCGCGAAATGAGATCGATCATTTTGTGCTGGCCGAACTGGAACGAAGAGAAATCAATCCGTCCCCCGAAGCGAATCGTTTCACGCTGATTCGTCGCCTATCGCTCGATCTGACCGGTCTGTTGCCAACGATCGAGGAAGCTGATTCATTCGTCAATGATGCTTCGCCGGACGCCTACGAGAAACTGGTCGATCGCTTGCTGGCGTCACCGCATTTCGGCGAACGCTGGGGACGTCACTGGCTCGACATGGCGCGGTATGCTGATTCCGATGGTTACGAAAAGGATAATCCTCGTCCCGATGCCTATCGCTGGCGCGACTGGGTGATTGATGCGATCAATGCAGATATGCCGTTCGATCAGTTTACGATCGAGCAGCTCGCGGGAGATCTGTTGCCGGATGCAACTCCGATGCAACGACTGGCGACGGCGTTTCATCGCCAAACGTTGACAAATACCGAAGGCGGAACGGATCAGGAACAGTTTCGAGTCGAAGCCTGTTTTGATCGAACGGAAACCACCGGCACTGTCTGGCTGGGACTGACCGTCGGGTGTGCTCGATGCCATTCGCATAAGTATGACGCGATTACTCAGCGAGAATATTACCAGTTGTTTTCGGTGTTCAATAATGGCGATGAATCAACGACGACCGTGCCGAAGTCTGAAGCGGACGTCGCAGCGTATTCAGGTCTGAAGGCCGCTTTTGATGAGAAGCTGAAGACTCTGACATCACATTTGATGGAAGCTCAAACCGCTCACGCCGCAGAATTCGCGAAATGGCAGCAAGCCACATTAGATCAATTGAATAGCGCCGCCACGGAGCCCGTCAAGTTTCATGTGTTGAAACAGCCCGAGCACAGCAGTGAAGCCGGGATTGTGTTTGAACAGCAAATGGGTGGCGTCGTTCTTGTCAGCGGCGAAAATCCCGAACGAGCTGTCTACACGATTACTGGTGAATCGAACCTGAAGAGCGTCACAGGTGTTCGTTTGGATGTCTTCCCGGACAAGTCGCTTCCAGCCAATGGTCCGGGGCGAGTTGCTCACGGGAACTTTGTGTTGAGCGAATTGACGATGGAGGTCGCTTCAAAGCCGGACTTCTCCGATGCTCAGCGGATAGAATTCGCAACCGCCAGGGCCGACTTTGAACAGGCCGATCGTCCCTGGGCTGCAAAGAATGTGCTCGATGGAGACGATACATCCGGATGGGCGATTGCTCCGGAATATGGCAAGAAACATTGGCTGACGGCAACTTTGAAACAGCCGCTGGATCTGACCAGCAACAGTTACGTTCGCCTTCGATTGAGCCATCAATACGGTCAGCAACATACGATTGGCCGGTTCAAGCTTTCTTTGCAGACAGGTACTGAACCAGATGCGGATTTGGCTGAGAACATCGTCAAGGCATTGAAGCAGCCTGAAGACCAGAGAAACGAGGAGCAGAAACAGCAACTGCAGGATCATTTCAACCGCCAGACGTCTCCTCTGAAGGAATTGGTCAAGCAGATCGACGAACTGAAGAAACAGGAACCTTCGAAGCCGGAGTTGTCCGTTCGTGTTGTTGTGCAGAGAACTCAGAATCCGCGAAAAACGCACGTACTCCGCCGTGGTGAGTTCCTGAGTCCGCTCACGGATCTGGAAGTTCAGCCAGCCGGACTTGCGACGCTGCCAGCTTTCAGTGCTCGGGAAAGTAATGGAATGGGTGACCGGCTGGATCTCGCACGCTGGCTGGTGTCGCCGGAGAATCCGCTGACGCCTCGAGTCACTGCCAATCACATCTGGCGGCTGTTATTCGGCCATGGAATTGTGCGGACGTCGAATGACTTTGGAGTTCGAGGTGAGAAGCCGACTCACCCGGAATTGCTCGACTGGCTGGCCGCTGACCTGATGTCTGGCTCGGGTACTCAGCGAACGTGGTCACGGAAGGCGCTGATTCGACGCATCGTGACATCGGCGACGTATTGCCAGGCTTCCAAACATCGTCCCGAACTCCGCGACGTAGATCCGCAGAATCTTCTGCTGGCACGTCAAAATCGCATGCGAGTTGAAGGTGAAATTGTGCGTGATATCAGTCTGGATGTTTCCGGACTGTTGTCTCGCAGGATTGGTGGACCCAGCGTTTATCCTCCGTTGCCGCCAGGCATTGCAGAATTAAGCTACGCTGGGAACTTCAAGTGGACGGATTCGCAGGGCGAGGATCGCTATCGTCGAGGCATGTATACGTTCTTCAAACGAACGTCTCCGCACCCGAACCTGATTACGTTCGACTGTCCGGATGCCAACATTACGTGTATCGAACGACAGTCGTCGAATACTCCGCTGCAGGCTTTGACGTCGTTGAATAACGAAACGTTTGCCGAAACCGCACGAACGTTCGCAAGACGATTGCTGTCGGCAGATGCTGCGGACGATGCCGCTCGCTTGTCGCACGCGATGCGTCTTTGTGTGGCTCGTGATATCACACCGGACGAACACGTTCAGTTGCAGGCTCTGCTTGATGATTCCAAAGCCTGGTATGCCGCGCATCCGGATCAGGCGGGACAGTTGATTGGCAAAGAGGCAGTTTCCGGAGTGCCATCGGAAACGGCGGCTGCGTGGATCTCCGTGGCGCGAGTTCTCCTGAATCTTGATGAGTTTATTACAAGAGAATGACAGGAAATCCCATGTTCGCATCTGCTCAACAGGCACGCCGTCAGTTTCTGACATCATCCGCCAGCGGTCTCGGACTGGCCGCGCTGGGATCGATGCTGACTCAGGATGGCCTGCTGAATCAGGCTACGGCGGCATCGCGTGAATCCGTGGTGAATCACGTGACGTCGAATATGCACCATTTTGCTCCCAGGGCAAAGAGCTGCATCTTCCTTTTCCAGGCCGGCGCGCCGTCGCATCTGGACTTGTTCGATCCGAAGCCAAAATTGAATGAGCTGGACGGCAAGCCATTGCCGGCTGACATGCTTGAGAAAGTCCGCTTCGCCTTCATTAAAAAGGAGTCGGCCGTTCTGCTGGGGTCACCTCGCCGCTGGCGCAAGCATGGCGAATGCGGGATGGATTTCAGCGACTTCGTGCCGAACATCGCGTCGTGTGCTGACGACATTCTGATGATTCGTTCGCTGCATTCGGAGCAGTTCAATCATCATCCGGGGCAGTTATTGCTGAGTTGCGGGCGAGCCTCCTTCGGGCTGCCAACGATGGGCAGTTGGCTGACTTATGGTTTAGGCACCGAATCACAAAACCTGCCGGGTTATGTCGTGCTGACCAGTGGTCGAGGATCCAGCGGCGGTGCATCGTTGTGGTCGAGCGGATTTCTGCCGTCGCATTATGCGGGAGTGCTCTTCAGAAATCAGGGCGAGCCTGTTCTGAATCTGGCCAACCCGGCTGGACTCAGCAACGAACAGCAGCGACGCAGCCTGGATACTCTGAAGGCGATGAATGAGGATCGACTTGAAGAAATGGGAGATCCGGAAATTGCCAGCCGTATCGCCAGCTATGAACTCGCCTTCCGCATGCAGTCAGCAGCTCCGGAACTGATTGATCTTGGCGGCGAAACAGCAGCGACGCAGGAAGCCTATGGTGTCGGGAGAGCTCAACATCCACAGGCCACGGGGCGAGGCAACGTCGCCGATGCGCACCTGTCGTTTGCTCGCAACTGTCTGCTGGCCCGCCGCATGGTGGAACGCGGAGTCCGGTTCGTCAATGTGATTTATGAGGCGTGGGATCAGCACAGCAATCTCGAAGGAGACTTGCGATACAATGCCTGGGTGGTCGATCAGCCGATTGCCGCGTTGATCAAGGATCTAAAACAACGAGGGCTCTTTGACAGCACGCTGATCGTCTGGGGAGCCGAGTTTGGACGGACGCCGCTGGGAGAGAATCGCAACGGTCGAGAAGCCAATACAGGCCGCGATCATCATCCGTTTTCGTTTTCATTGTGGATGGCGGGTGGCGGAGTCAAAGGCGGGCAGACTTATGGAGCCTCGGATGACATCGGTTGGGGAGTTGCTCAGGATCCGGTTCACATCAATGACTTCCACGCCACGATCTTGCACCTGTTTGGGCTCGATCACCTGAAGCTGACTCATCGATTTCAGGGCCGCGATTTCCGACTGACCGACGTCGCCGGCAAAGTTGTTGAAAAGTGGCTGGCGTAATTGGCCTCGCAATGAAAAGTAACAGTGGCACTATTCTGTGAGATGTCAGATTGAAAGAAGTTTAATGCTCTGAAGCAGCCAGTCGGAGATACCCATGAGCGATCCAGATCAGAATTCGCCGATGCACCGTGGAGAGCGGCCGGTGGCGGGGCGACACGCGAATGTGGCCCGACGTATCGAGTCCGCAAGGGCTGCGAGGAACAGGCGGGCACCTGGGGTTGTTGCGGACGGGATGTGCTGCTGATGGATTCTTTGCAGCCTTCGAGGAGTGGCAGTTCTGAACCGGGGGATACATCTCACTCGTTCATTGTCGCTCCCATCGTTGCCGCTTCTCGTACAAAGGCATCACCGCAGACGATGTCGGCGACGACCTTTGTGGTCTTGTGTCTTGCATGGTGCAAACTGCATCTTGTGGAAGTGATCGGAAGTCTGATTATCCATGGGGTGGCCGCTTTGGTGTTGTTAAGCATTCTGCTGGAGCATCAGAACGTTCCGGAGCTGAAACCACTGAGTGCCACCGTGGAGTTGGCGGAGTTAGCAATTGGAGATGTTGAAGAGCTTGTCCTGACGGAATTGTCGAAGCCTGGTTCGGCTCCGTCTGATATTGGTGCTCCGCTTCCCCAGTTGACGGCATCGGTTCTGCCGTTAACGGCCGCATTTTCCAGTGAAATGCCGGAGTTGAAGTTTCAGGCTCCGGCCGCACCCGACTCCACTGCAGAGTCCAAAAGCGGATCGTCCAAAAAGGGACGAGGCCGTGGGAAAGGCGAGGGAGATGGCGACGGCCATGGAGGAACATCGTTCTTTGGCAAGAAACTGACGGTGGACTCGATCGCCTATGTCATCGATGCCTCGGGCAGTATGCAGGGGGCTCGTTTTCGGAGGGCTCGTCAGGAACTCGTGAACGCTTTGAAGGAGATGCGAAAGGAACAGCGATTCTACATCGTGTTCTACACAGACCAGACATATCCACTGTACTGGCCGAATTCCGTGGCCGAACTTCAGCTCGCCACGCCCGTCAATTTGCGGAAGACCGGGCTTTGGCTGGAGAAAGCACAAACCAGCGGCGGAACAGAACCCCAGGAAGCCATGCGAATCACGCTTGGACTGCAGCCCGATGTGGTCTTTCTGCTGTCAGATGGAGACATCCCGCCCGACACGCGAGCGATCGTCATGCAGGAAAACAAGCGGTCGGTCATTCATACGATCGCGCTCGGATCGAACAAGGGGGCCGTCGTGATGAAGCAGATCGCGGCCGAGAACAAAGGCGAGTTCAAATTCATCCCGGACTGATCGGCAGGCTCATGTCGGCAGAGGTTCTGTTGGCCTCGTGAAATGAGGCCGCGTGCTCGAGGGATACCGGAGTGGATCGTGTCAATCGTGACACCCTGGGACGGGACGTCATTCGCGCGAGACGAGCGGTTTGCCCGGGTTTGCGGTCGGTGCTGATCGGAATGGATGAGGCGAAGAATCCTGCTGGAGAACCGAGGCCGGCACCATCTAAAGCCTCGACTACTTCCCTAACTTTCGAAAAGGACAAGGCACTAAGAAAGCATCGGTTCAGAGTCTTTTGAGAACCCGCTGTGGTGCTCTGCCGCAAGCATAGGACAATGCGATGCAAAAAACGGGGGGCCGGAAACGAAGAAACCCCGCAGGACGCTGGGGAGCAGCATTCTGCGGGGTTTAAGGTAGCGGCGGCCGGACTTGAACCGGCGACACCCGGCTTATGAAGCCGGTGCTCTAACCAACTGAGCTACGCCGCCAATTTACTGAACACTGATTCGGCAAGCAGACCATCATCTCTGATGCCAAATTTGCCGGAATGCGACCCCCGTGAGACCATGGGACACAGCCCGCCATGACGAGTTCGCAAGGCGAAGGAGTTTAGCAGAAACCGCCGGGCCGACAACCGTCCGGAATCAATTTGCCGAGCAATGCGAATTGCCGTGCGGTGGCGTTTCGATTCCGATGCTCGGAAGGAAAACGGCTGGAGCAGATTTCATGTTAGATGGTGTATTCTGGCTGGCGGGAAACTTCCCGGAACGGTTCCATTGTCGGAGGCACGCGGCCTTCGTGTTCTGACATGGGCCATGGTCACACTCTGTTCAACAGAGCGGCGGTTTTTGCCTGTTCAGTTTGTCAAGCAAAGCTTACGCAAACAGAACCGGTAACTCTAACGGTCGTTCGAGTTGTTCGGTGTGCATTCAGACAAACGGTTCGGAGGGCATTCGGCCCCACCCCGAACGGTCAAGTCTTGTAAACGTGGTCGACGAAGACAGGTTCAGGTTTGTGCGTCTCTCGTGCGCTCACGTTTCACTTAGTTAGAACAGTCGAGGTAGAGGCAATGAAAAGGCTCATGCTGGGAGCCGCTGCTGCAGTTACCGTACTGCTGAACAGCGGTGTGTTGATGGCCGGACTACTCGGGAAGGGTGGTTACTCCGGTTGTGCAACATCCGCGTGTTCACCATGCGGAGATTTTGTGGCAGCTCGGTGCGGTAACGGCCCGCAATGTCAGATGGTTCAGGAAACGATTTGGGAGCCTCAGCAGTATACCTGCATGAAGACTGTGTACGATCAGTGCACTGAGTCTGTCCCGGTCACCTGTACCAGGAACGTCTATGAAACATGCTACCGTGATGAGTGCTACACGGTTTGCAAGCCGGTCTACACGACCTGCTACAAGACCTGCACTTACAACGTCTGCAAGCCGGTTTACACAACCTGCTACCGAGACGTCACCTGCCGCGTTCGCAAGCCGGTTTATCAAACCTGCTACAAGGACGTGTGCTACACCGTCTGCAAGCCAGTTTACCAGACATGCTACCGCACTGTCTGTTACAACGTCTGCAAGCCGGTTTATCAGACATGCTACAAAGATGTCTGCTGCACGACTTACAAGACCGAAACTCAGACCTGCTACAAAGACGTGTGCTACACCGTCTGCAAGCCAGTCACGGAATCTCACACGGTCGACGTATGCTGTGGCGACTGGATTACAGAAACGAAGTGCATCCCTGGCCCGATCGTGAAGAAGTGCGTTGTTGACCCTTGTAACCCATGCTGCACAAAGACGGTTTGCGTTCAGTGCCCATCACGCACTGTGACCTGCCGCAAGTGGGTTCCAAAGGTTGTCCAGAAGACTGTCACCTGCACTCGCATGGTTCCGGAAGTCTGCCACAAGCAGGTTCCTTACACCATCTGCCGTCAGGTTCCTGTCACAACAACGAAAAAGGTTCCTTACACAACCTGCTCGTTCGTTCAGGAAACATGCACAAAGCAGGTTCCTTACACAACCTGCACGATGACACAGCAGACCTGCACCAAGAAGATTCCTTACACGACCTGCACCTGGACCGAGCAGTGCATTACTCGCCGAGTTCCTTACACAACCTGCAAGATGGTAACGGAATGCGTCACAAAGCAGATTCCTTACACCGTCTGCAAGATGGAACAGCAGACCTGCACCCGCAAAGTTCCTTACACAGTTTGCCGTCAGGTTTGTGAAACACGCACCGTGACTCGTACAAAGTGCGTTCCTCGTCAAGTTTGCGTCACGATGACTCGCTGCGTACCACGAGTTGTCTGCCGACCAGTTCAGACCTGCTGCGACCCATGCTCCGGTAACGGTGCTTGTGGTAATGGCGGATGCGGAACAGGTGCTGCCTGCGGCGGAACGACAATCGCACCAGTAGCCGAACCAGCCGCTGCTGCTCATGTTGAAACTGCTCCAGTCGCTCAGTAAGTAAAACCAGAACCTGATCGCTGACGATTTCCAGTGGAAGGTGGTTCAAAGGAGTTGATATCCAGCAGTGACTCGTGTGAACTGTCTGGGCCACTGATTGACAACAAACGAGAAGGGGACCGTGATTCACGGTCCCCTTTTTGCGTTGCCGCATTCTGAGTTGCTTAAGGGGTAGCCGATTGTCATGGCAGCTTTCGGCAGAAGTTGCCGGCGCAGGAATGCGGACTGGAAAGGCTGCTGAGTCAACCGCAAGAAGTTTGCCGGTTGTGTCGATAACTCCTGTGTCTCCGTTGAATCAAACTTTGTCTCGGCAGCCCAAATCGATGGATCACGCTCAGGAAAACCAGGAACTCCGTCAGCGCATTCGAGTGCTTGAAGAGGAACTGATGAGAGCTCAGCGGCTGAGTTCAGTTGGAGCTCTGGCTTCATCGATCACTCACGAATTCAACAATATCCTGACAACAGTGATCAACTACGCCAAGATGGGTCTGCGTCACGGTGACGAGGCGACTCGCACGAAGTCGTTTGATCGTATCCTGTCTGCCGGACAACGCGCGGCCAAAATTACGACCGGCATGCTGGCGTATGCTCGCAATTCCAGCGATCGCATCGAACCCGCCGATCTGAAGCGTTTGCTGGACGATGTTCTTTCGCTGGTCCAGAAGGATCTGCAGATGCATCGCATCGGCGTCGACCTGATGGCTCCGTCGAGCGTCTGGGCGATGGCCAATGCCAGCCAAATTCAGCAGTTGCTGATGAATCTGATCGTGAATGCTCGCCAGGCGATGACTGAGAACGGCCGCCTTAAGCTCATCGTGCGAGACAACAAGGCTGAAGGCTGGGCGGAAGTGATTGTCAGCGATACCGGTTGCGGGATTCCGCACGACAAACTGCCGCATATCTTTGACTCGTTTTACACGACAAAGCAGCCCGATGCTCGAGGACAGGGCGGCACAGGCTTAGGATTGGCTCTCTGCAGGCGCATCGTGGAAGCTCACCAGGGCCGCATCCGTGTTGAAAGCGAAATCGGCAAAGGCACGACGTTTACCCTGAAGCTGCCTCGATCTGAGTCGCCGGCTGGCTTCATCGACACGTCCGCCGCCTGAAGGAACTGTCCCAGAATAACGTCCTGTTCTTACTGCGGCGAGAAGTCACAACCCGAAACGTCAGTGAGGGATTTCTCTGCAAGGCATCGATCCCTCGCTTACGCGTCGGGTTATGATTTTGGGAACTTATTTCGGGACTGGCCCTAAACCGGCCGGCTTAACCAATTGCTCTTCGCAGTTGCTTTCGGGAATTCAAATTCCGAAGCCGTCAATCTGTTTGATTGCAGATCCGATGTCTGGATGACGTCGACCCTGATGAATGCTTCTTAGGAATCTGCTGTGTCGACTGCGTTCTTCCGGCAATCTTTCGGTTGTGTAGCGATCGATTTCCGCCGTGCGCGACTGTTTTGCCCGGAACTCGCTTGGCTGTCCCGGAGTACTTCCCAACTCCTGAAAAACGGGTAGACTTGCCAGACTGGGCAGCTTGCCGTCGCGGGTGGCTCCACGGTTTGGAGAACCCTGCTGCGGTCGTTGGCCTTTATGGGCTCGAATCCCCTCTGCTGTTTTTCCCGTCACTGCTCCAACTATGCGAGTTCACGCTGGTGATTTGAGACGGCAGGAGTTGAGCACTTCACATATGGTCCAATGAATCCATAAAGCGACTTGTCACGCCTGTGATTAATGAGTGACTGGTTGACAGGACCATCGTGACGATTCACAACTCCGAAAAACTGGTCAGTTGCTCAAGAATTCTCTTCGGCGGCTGAGTCATTCGAGCAACGGTAACGACGTCCAGAGATCATTAACGAAGAAGTAGAGCGAGAAAGGCCCCCAATGCTCAGACAATTGTTTCAACTTCGAAATCTGGCCATGTCAGCGTTGCTGGCGAGTGCGTGTTCTGGCCTGATGGCTCAGGAAGTCCAACAGCCCGATTTCCCACCTGCAGACAAAGTGCTGGAGGGATATGAGAAGGTTGTTACCAAGGCCAATATCAAGCCCATGTACACACTGTGGACTCGTCAAAAAGACGGCCAGATGTACGCGGAGTTGCCACGAGGCTTCGGGCAAAAGAAATATTTTATCGCGACTACAGTCGCGAGCGGAGAAGACTACGCCGGTCTGCAGGCTGGTGACATTTACGTTTACTGGCGTCAGTACGACAAACGTCTGGCTCTGATGACTCCAAACGTCTCCATCCGCGCGGATGGTGATCGTGAAGCCGCGTCGTCAGTGGAACGACTCTTCACAGACCGAGTCATTATGGAAGTTCCGATTGTCGCGATGGGCCCCGGTGGCGGACCGATCATCGACATGGATTTGATGCTGCTCAGCAATCCGGCCAGCAGCGCGATTGCTCCAGCTGGTGTCAATCTGGGTCTTGCCATGCGTGGAATTTATTCCATCAAGACTGCGAAGGCCTTCGAGAACAACGTAGAGATTTCCTTTGAAGTTCCGTCTTCCGACAACAACGTGCTGAAGGTGCTGCATTACTCCATCAGCGATATTCCGGATAACACGGGATATCAGCCTCGAGTTGCCGACAGCCGAGTGGGGTTCTTCACGACCTCATACGTCGATCTTGCAAAGTACAACGACCGTGAAACACATATTCGTTATGTGAATCGCTGGCACCTGGAGAAGGCTGATCCCAAGCTCCAGCTCAGTCCTCCGAAGAATCCAATCGTGTTCTATATCGAACACACAACTCCTGTCAGATACCGTCGTTGGGTGCGTGACGGAATCGTGGCGTGGAATGCCGCGTTTGAAAAGATCGGCATCGCCAATGCCATCGAGGTTTACTATCAGGATGCCACCACGAACGCTCACATGGACAAGGATCCGGAAGACGTTCAGTACAACTTTGTTCGCTGGTTGAATAACGACGTTGGTACTGCGATTGGTCCAAGCCGCGTTCATCCTTTGACTGGTCAGATTCTGGATGCAGACATCATTCTGACTGACGGCTGGATTCGGCATTACCAGAAGCAATTCGCGGAAGCTCTGCCGAAGATTGCGATGGAAGGTTACGGACCAGATACACTGGCATGGCTGGCGGATCACCCCGAATGGGATCCGCGAGTTCGTCTTGCTCCGCCCTCAATGCGGCGGACTGTCATGGATAAGATTGCCGCTCAGGCTGCTTTGCCTTATGCGGGGCATCCACTTGCCTCAGCCGATCCACGCATGATGGGAGATCAGGAGTTCGACGGTCTGAATCGCCCGAGCCAGACGAACGGTCTGTGTCTGGCTGCCGAGGGCATGTCGTTTGACCTGGCCCTTATGAAGATGACGCTGGAGCTTCTGAACGCTCAGGAAGCCGCTCCGGCTGCTGCTGAAGGCGAGAAGAAGGAAGAGAAAAAAGACGAAAAACCTAAGGAACAGATGCTGGATGGGATGCCGGAATCGTTCGTCGGTCCGCTGATTGCCCACCTGGTGGCTCATGAAGTCGGGCATACGCTCGGTCTGCGTCACAACTTCAAAGCATCCAGCGTCTACTCTCTGGCTCAGATCAATAGTGATGAGCTAAAGGGTAAAAAACAGCTCGCCGGTTCGGTCATGGATTACATCGGGACAAACATCCGTCTGGATTCCGGTGCGATTCAGGGCGACTACAGCATGACTGGAGTTGGTCCTTATGACATGTGGGCGATCGAGTACGGTTACACCTTTGGCGACCTGAAGCCGATTCTGGCTCGTGTTGCGGAACCTGAACTGGTCTATGCTACCGATGAAGACACCGGCGGCCCGGATCCTCTGGCTCGCCGTTATGACTTCACAAAGAATCCGCTTGAATATGCGGAAGAACAGACTCGTCTGGCGTCCCATCATCGTGCTCGATTGTTGTCAGACTTTATCAAAGACGGCGATAGCTGGGATCGAGTACGCTACGGTTATGAAATGATCCTGTCTTTGCAGACTCGATCCACGTCGATGATGGCGAACTGGATTGGCGGGGCTCATGTGAACCGCGACAAAAAGGGCGACCCGAACGGCCGCAAGCCGATCGAAGTTGTTCCGGCTGACACCCAGCGGAAAGCCCTGGCATTCGTTATTACCAATACTTTCAAAGACGAAGCCTTTGGATTGTCGCCCGAACTGGTCACGGCTATGGGGCTCGACAAGTGGTACGATGACTCCAGTTCCATGATGGAAGAAACCACGTGGCCGATTCATGATCGGATCATGGGGATTCAGGCAAGTGCTCTGACCAGCCTGATGAATCCATCGACACTCAAACGTGTTTACGACAATGAATTCCGAGTTCCGGCTGATCAGGATTCCTTCACTCTGCCAGAACTTCTGAACGCC
>JBIIIF010000433.1:0-3651 GCA_044235005.1 Planctomycetaceae bacterium
ATTAGTTCCACTTTGAGAGTAAAATGACAGACGAGACCCCAAAACGCCGCATCTGGATCGGATTTGATCTGGGTGGCACCAAGATGATGGCTGTCGTATTTGACGACAAGCTGAAGGTGCTCGCCAAAAAACGCCGGAAAACTCGTGGCAATGAAGGTGAGCAGGTTGCGTTGGAGCGACTTGCGGAAACCATCACGATGGCCCTGGAAGCGGCCGAGGTTCATCCGGATGAAGTCGCTGGAATTGGTGCTGGTGTACCGGGGCCGTTGGATCTTCAGCGAGGTATCATTCTGGAAGCACCGAATCTGGGCTGGAAGAATGTCGCACTGCAGGAGTTTCTGTCGAAAAGGTTCAAGTGTCCTGCAGCCCTCTGCAATGATGTCGATGCCGGTGTCTTTGGTGAATACAGTTCCGGAGCAGGGCAGGGGCAACGTTGTGTGCTCGGGGTTTTCCCCGGTACCGGAATCGGTGGCGGATGTGTCTACGAAGGGAAAATCTTTCGAGGCTCAAGATCATCATGCATGGAGGTTGGATATCTCCAGATGGCAACTGAAGGGGCGGCAGCCGGTGTAGGTCCGGTCGGGACACTGGAAGGTCTTGCGAGTCGTCTGGCGATTTCTGCGGAGGCAGCCAAAGCTGTCTTTCGTGGGCAGGCGCCGCACCTGAAAGAGTTTGCTGGAACTGACATTGGAAAGATTCGTAGTTCGATCCTGGCAAAATCGATCGACATGGGTGACAAGGCCATCGAACAGATTGTGCGTCGAGCGGCAGAACAGGTAGGACGTGGAATCGGCAGCCTGATCAATATCCTCGCCCCGGATGTTGTGATCCTGGGAGGTGGATTGGTTGAAGCGATGCCGAAGTTATATCTCGAAGGTGTTCGCGAGGGGATCAAACGCAACGTTCTGCCATCGCTTGCAGACTGCGCTAAACTCAAGGTCAGTGAATTAGGTGACCTTGCAGGAGCTGTTGGAGCAGCAGCCTGGGTGCGGCAGGAATCGGGCATTAAGCTGGAGAAGAAACTCTAGGCATCCAGATGCAAATTCCTGAAACGGTCTCCTGTTTTTCCCTGAAGCCAGCTTTACCATGAACGTCCCCAATGAAACCGCTCGAAACGAACAGTCGGCCCGTAGCGACGCTGTGCGTCCAGAGGGCGGCGTAGATTCTCAGAGAATCAAGAATACCTTTCCACTGGCAGTCATTGAGCTGGGCACATCAGCGATCCGTATGGCGATCGGTGAGAGTGATGGCAGCCCATCCGTTCGAGTTCTGGAACAACTCGTTCGCGGAGTCAGTCTTGGCAAAGACACTTTCACCAACGGCGAAATACAACGGAAGACTCTTCAGGAGTGTGTCAAAGTTCTCAAGAGCTATCGTCGAAAGCTGAAAGAGTATCAATGCAGCGATCCAAAGCACATCCGAATTGTCGCCACCAGCGCTGTTCGTGAGGCGACGAATCGTCTGGAAGTTCTGGACAGAATCTACATCGCCACTGGTTTCGCTGTTGAGCTGATCGACGATGCGGAAATTGCACGAGTCACCTATCTTGGTGTTCGCCCGCTGCTTCAGAACGACACCACACTGACCGATGCAATGACTGTAGTTGCCGAGGTCGGGGGTGGTAATACAGAAGTGCTGGTGCTGAAAGGGAAGGACATTATTCACTCGCAACCCTATCGGCTGGGATCCTTGCGGCTGCAACAAATGGTGCTCCAATCTCAGGCAACCCGCAGTCGAGCCGGCAGTATTATGATTGGCCAGATCGACAGGACTGTTGAGCCGCTGATCGATCTTGTTCCAAAGGGTCGAGCGGCCGAGTTTGTGGCTCTGGGCGGCGATATGCGGTTCGCCGCCCGTGTGCTGGGAATCAATCTGCAGAGTTCCGGGTTGACCAGAATTCCCGTCGAGGAAATAGAAAAACTCTCCTCCCGACTGGTCTCTATGACCGTCGATCGCATCATGCATAAATACCACATTGAGCTTTCTCAGGCCGAGACACTGGTGCCGGCTCTGCTGGCCAATTTGCGGCTGGCTCAGTTACTGAATTGCCAGCACCTGCTGATTACCGGCTTTAATCTGCGTGACGCTCTGCTTCAGGGAATGTTGAGGTCGAATGACTGGTCAGTAGACTTCTGTGATCAGATCATTAGTTCAGCCCTTGAGCTCGCTCGCAAGTATCAGGTCGACCTTCAGCACGCTCGGCATGTTGCGGATCTTGCCAGAAGGCTTTTCCGCTCATTGCAGTCCGAGCATCGCATGGATATTCGCTGCGAAACGCTCCTGTATGCCGCAGCATTGCTGCATGAGACAGGACTCTTTGTCGGGCTTTCCGGCTATCACAAGCATTCGTACTACCTGATTATGAACAGTGAACTGTTCGGGCTGAATGCTCTGGACCATCAACTGGTTGCAATGATTGCACGATATCACCGCAGGGCATCACCTAAACCAACCCACGAGACCTTCGCCCGACTGGATCGTGACAGTCGCGTTATCGTGTCTCGTCTGGCCGGGATTTTGAGAGTCGCAGTGGCTCTCGATCATACGGGCAGCCAGCGAGTTCGAGACATCGAGTGTACGATCGAGAAAAATCGCCTGGTTGTCACGGTCACAAATTCCGCTGGCGATCTTTCCCTCGAACGCATGGAATTGCGGCAAAAAGCGTCATTGCTTGAGGACACCTTTGGGCTCGGCGTGTTGTTGCGTGAGTCTCCGCGCTGAAGGTTGCGGACGCCCGTCCGGGGTGTGTTGAAAGCATTGACGGTATAGCTGCGTGCGAATTGGGCGAGGCGTGGTTTCCCAGAATGGGTTTCGCTAGAATTTCAGAGATTCGATCAATCCATGGTCGCACGTTCGATCAACCCACCACAAATCGGGAACAATTTCATCATGAAGTCGATGCACTGGTATGTTTTGGCGATACTTACCGCAGTCACTGTGTTCTCAGGCAACACCGTTTTTGCACAGGAAGAAAAATGGGTTTCCCTGTTCGATGGAAAGACGCTGGACGGCTGGGAGAAAGTTGGCGGCGACAAGAGCGTCTGGGAAGTTAAGGAGGGAGCTCTCGCAGGATCCGGCGAAGCTTCGATGCTTGTCAACGTGAAGGGGCCATTCAAAAACTTCCGCTATCGAGCAGAGGTGAAGATCAACGATAAGGGCAACTCCGGACTTTATTTCCGGACAACACGAAAGCCCGGCTTCACTGATGGCTACGAAGCTCAGATCGACAGCACTCACACAGATCCGATTCGAACGGGTTCGCTCTACGGAATGTGCCATGTCTATCAACAGCATGTGAAGCCGGATACCTGGTTCACATACGATCTGGAAGTTCGTGACGATGTGTGGCGCGGGCGAGCAGTGACTCGAATCAAGATCACCGTAGACGGAAACGAACTCTACGAATACCTCGACTTTGACCAGACGTTCAAAGAAGGCCATTTTGCTTTCCAGCAGCATGACCCAGGCAGCCATGTCTTCATTCGCAAAGTCGAAGTGATGGAACTTCCTGCAAAGAAGTAGTAAGGCTCTGCCTCAGGCACATTCAGGAAACCTTGAGTCGCCACATGGCGGCTCGAGGTTTTTTAATCGGAGCTGCTTGAATCGAAGAGCAGGGGAGCGGTCAGGTTCCCAGGTCGCGATTGAATTGTT
>JBIIIF010000033.1:0-40104 GCA_044235005.1 Planctomycetaceae bacterium
ATGGTGATTATGGATGCAACGGCTGCGGCCGAGCTGTTTCCGGTGCAGCCGGCACAGATCTTCGGCATCAAAGCAAGTGCGTCGGCCACCAAAGCCACCGGGGAGCAGTTGCAGGAATTCTCCCGCGAACACGGCCTGATCTATCAATCGTATACAGATCTGAAAGAGCTGGTGCAGTCGCTGATTCTGGGGCTGACGGATCGCCTGTGGATGATCCTGATTCTGGCGCTGGTCATTGCCGGATTTGCCATCGTTAACACCTTGACCATGAATGTGATCGAGCAAACTCGATATCTGGGACTGCTTCGAGTTGTCGGGATGACTCGCACGCAGGTCATTCGCATGTTTCTGTTTCAGGCATTTGTGCTTGGCAGCCTCGCATTGTTGCCCGGGGCAATCGTCGGAATTGTGATGGCCTGGCTAATCACGGTGTCTTATGCGGGCGTGATCGAACATGGCGTCAAGTTCGCCATCAATTTCCCGCTGCTCGGTCTCTACCTCACGGCAGGAGTCCTGCTTTCCGTCCTCTCCGCCGTCCTTCCCGCCATCCGCGCCGGACGACTAAAGCCCCTGGAAGCGATTCATCAGGAATAGACTGACCGTCAGTGATTACAAGTGCAGGCCGTATGATCTGACCGAAGCCAGTCAGCCTTGGGCTGAGTGAGGGGACAAACACGAATCCTTAACTTTATCCTTCGCCCGCTACTTTGGCCAGATTCGATTCTGGGGGCATGGTATTGCACGAGCCTCCAGTGTAGTGTCTGACCCAGATGCGATCTTATAGAACAAAGTATTTTGTCTTGTTTAACCCGTCTCCGACAGGCCAGGAGCAGAGAACGCCTGACCCCTCGGAGACGGGTTAAACGATGGAATATGACAGACATTACACTAATAGGTCTGTGCTGACGCTTTGTCGCCGATCTTTTCCAGGACCTGCTTCATTCCGGTCAGATTTTGCTGCAGGCTTTCTTCGGCGTCGAGTTGTTCGCGGTGGTCAATAATGCCAATTGGCCCGGTATAACCCGACTCTCGAATCATCCCGATCATCTGGACGTCGTGCTGACCTTGTCCGATTGGAAGAATCTTGGGTTGAGCGTTGTCGTTCATGCCGTTCAGATTAAGGCACAGCAACCACGGTTTTAGCAAAGTCAGTTGCTCGCCGAAGTCGGCAATGTGGTCGTGACCATGATGCAGGTTGTAGACAATCCCGACATGGTCGGCTTTATGATTCTTCCGCAGATACTCGCAGACTGCGACCATATTCCGAGGCTCACCGCTCCACCCGCCATGGTTGTAAAGAGCGAGTTTCAGGTTGTACTTCCTTGTCTTTTCAACCAACGGCAATAAACCTTCTGCAGCCGCTTTGACCTTCTCCTCTTCTGTGCCACCCTGAGGAGCACCGAACATCATCCAGATCTGTGGATGAATACCGTGCTTTGCAATTAGCGGCTCAAACGCATCGTGCCAGCCCCAGAAAGCAAAGAACTCGATCTCGTGCTTTTTGTACTGCAGGATTTCTTCTTCAAACGTCGGAACATGCACATCGCGCCAATCATAAGCCACACGGCTCATCCCGAGACCACGCACCATGATTGCTCGAGCCTCCGGCCCGCGCTGCTTCGCATCAAACGGAACAATGCACCACGCAACCAGTTGATCGCGATGAAAATTTGTCTGGGCCTCAGCCTTTGCAGCAGTCGTTTTCTCAACCGACACCTTTTCGTCGGCGACTGACAGAACCTGGCTCGAAACTCCTGCGAGTCCCACCAATGTCAGAACGTAACAAACCCCGGGAAGAATCCTGCGTTGCATAAGCCTGCCTTTTTGGGTCACGTGACCGCGAATCTTTTTCTCAGGATCTTCCAGTGACAGTGACGACATCGTCACCAGAGACCGTTTCCCCTGTACCGCTGTCGCGATAGAGAACTTCTACGACTTCAAATCCCAGTGAACGATACAGTCGAACGGCCGCTTCATTCAAGGCTGTGACTTCCAGCATCGACCAGCCCATGCCGCACTGAATAAAACCACGCAGCGCCTGAATGACCATGGCGCGGCCGATTCCCTGGCCCCGATGTTCCGGCGTAACCCCGACATTCTGGATTGCTCCGATGCCGCCGTTGCGAGTAATCCCCTGGATTGTTCCACAGTCACACGCTGGCCAGTCCGGCTCCGGTTGATAAACCACCATCCATGTCGCCGCGGCACAGAATGTACTCTGAGAAGCAATATCACGCATCAGCTTCAGGCAGCCCTGCGGCGCTCCGAGACACGAGAAGACCTGGCCATCAAGGTCCTCTCGAAAAGCACGCCACTTGACCTGAGCATGACGTTCCAGCAGCAACGATCGCCACGAAAGCCAGCGATATCCGTCCGGCAACTCCGGAGGATCAAAAACCAGATGCCGCATTTCAAGCTGCATCCGAAATCGCTTGTAGGCCGTCCTGGACATACGCTAACTCAAAGAAACACTTGCGCGAAGAATTTCACGATGATTCGTATTATGCCGACAACCAGCCTTCGCCGGAATTCCATTTCCCACGGCTTTTCCGCATTTCGTAGAAGACCAGTCCGAGCAGCAATCTAAGCCAGAATCTCGTTCACAACGTGCCCGTGTACGTCGGTCAGGCTGACATCGCGACCACCAAACCGGAATGTCAGTTTCTTATGGTCGATTCCCAATTGATGCATGACCGTGGCGTGAATATCCTGAATCATCAGCGGATGCGCGACGACGGAATTTCCAAATTCGTCGGTTTGCCCAAACGCTGTTCCGCCTTTGAATCCACCACCCGCAAGGAAAATGCTGTAGCCATTCACATGGTGATCTCGACCAGCCGTTTCTGAAATGGCTGGCGAGTGCGGCGTGCGGCCCATTTCTCCGGCCCAGATCACGATTGTGTCGTCGAGCAATCCGCGCTGCTTAAGGTCGAAGATCAAGGCCGCGACCGACTGATCGGTGATCATGGCATTCTCGGCATGATGCAGCTTCAGATTGCCGTGCTGATCCCACGGAGAATTGTTCGCATGTGTCAAAGGACATGTGATCTCGACAAAGCGAACTCCCGCCTCCACAAGCCGTCTCGCTCGAAGGCACTGCAGAGAATAGTACTTCTGGTAATCGTTGGCGCTGTCGAGTCCATAAAGTTTTCGAGTCGCCTCGGTTTCGCCTGAAACGTCGGCCACTTCCGGAACAGCCGTCTGCATGCGAAAAGCTGTTTCGTAGTTTTTCACGGCCGCGTCGATTAGCTGCCGTTCGGGCGTTTCTGTGGCGAATGTACCGTCCTGCTCCTTCAGTAATCGCAGCTTACGACGTTGCTTCTCCAGTGAGTCACCAGGCTGAATATTATCAACAGTCGCCCCTTTTGCTCGCAGGAGGGTGGCGGAGTTCGTCGCAGGCAGGAAGGCACTGGAGAAGTTTTCGAAGCCGCCATTCGGAATCCAGTCGTTGTTCAGCAGGACATAACCCGGCAGATTCTGATTTTCCGTCCCAAGCCCGTAACTGATCCACGATCCGAAACTCGGCGCCAGCCCGGTGACGCGTCCTGTATGCAGCAGGAGATTCTGCTGACCGTGCAGCGGTTGTTTGCCGACAAGTGATCGCACAACACAAAGATCGTCGGCCAGCTTCGCAGCATGAGGCAACAAATCACTGACCCACAGACCGCTCTGACCTCGCTGAGCAAACTTCCACGGGCTGCCGAACCAAACTCGCCCGGCACTGCTCTGCGACAGCTTTGAAACCTGAGAATCACCAATCGGCTTTCCCTGTTGTTTCAGGAGTTCTGGCTTATAATCGAACGTGTCGACATGACTCGGCCCGCCATCCATGAAACACAGAATGACATGTTTTGCTCGCTGCGTTCGGACTGATCCCGGAGATGCGGTGCCCGCCGCATTCGCATCGGATAACATTCCGGCCAGCGCGAGCAAACCAAACCCGTTTGAAGACGCCGCCAGCATTTCACGTCGCGAATAAGGAATCTGCATATCGCACGTCCTTCATTTTCAGGGCAAACACCTGACGGGGGACGACCCCAAACGCCCCTTCATTGCACAACACCTCTTCGCATGTTTTACGCGGAATCCCACGCCAGTGCCAGTCGGGGCTTTTGGCAGGTCCTGCCGGGCAGGACTTCGCGGCTGGCCGCGACTTCGGTGCAATTGGATTCATAAAGCCAGTTAAATTCTCAGACGGTTGCACTCATGGTTTGCCATGCGGCAATACGAAAATCCTTTCCGGCAGAAAGGACCTACTTTGCAGTCCACACCCTTGGGGCGAGAACGCTACTTTTGTTAGACTACGCTACTTGTTTTCGTCCATCGATTGGCGGCGGAGAAGTCTGCATGACGCGATTTCAGTTGTCTCAGCAAATTGTCTGTGGCCTGTTCGTCTGCATTGTGATGACGTCCGCCGCGACAGCAGATGATCAGCCGCTGTCCACGCGAATCGATGAACTGATCGCAGCCGGATTCGCCGGGCAGTCGCCAGCACCTCTGGCGGACGATGCAGAATTCCTGCGGCGCGTGTGGCTGGATCTAGCGGGCTGTACTCCTGACGTCGAAGAAACGCGTCGCTTTCTGGAGAACAACGATCCGAACAAACGCTCGCAGATGATCGATCAACTGCTGGCCGCACCGACTTATGCCGAACGGATGCAGGAACTGTTTCATGTCGTGCTGATGGAACGGCGAGGCGACAATGAGAAGTGGAAGCAATATCTCCGCACCGCCTTTGAACAGAACAAACCGTGGGATCAGATCGTTCGCGAACTTCTGAACCCGGATCCTCAGGATGCAACTCGTCACGGCGCGGCTTTCTTCTATGCCAAACGAATTGAGGCCAGTGGGCAGAACCCGATTGATCATCCAGGGCTCACTCGAGATGTCGGGCGATTGTTTCTCGGAGCCGACTTGCAGTGTGCTCAGTGCCACAATCATCTGTTCATTGACGACTACAAGCAGCGAGATTTCCAGGGACTGTATTCCGTCTACCTCAACATCGCGGTGAAGAACGAGGCTGATCTTCCGGGTGTGACGGAGAAGCCCATGAAGAAGAAGCTCGAGTTTGTGTCCGTCTTCGATCCCACTCAAAACGAAACCGGACCACGTATCCCGTTCGGGGCAGAGATCCCGATTCCTGAACAGAAGGCAGATGCTCCGACGGATGCCGCACCAGTCAGTGTGCTGGCGTTGCTGGCGAATGAGTTCCCAACGACTCAGAACGTGCTGTTTTCGAAGAACATCGCCAATCGCTTGTGGTTCGTGATGATGGGCCGAGGACTCGTGCATCCGCTGGATCTGCATCATAGCGGCAATCCACCGTCACACCCCGAACTGCTGGACCTGCTGGCTTCAGAGTTTGCTGCTCATCACTACGACATCAAGTGGATGCTGCGACAATTGGCGTTGAGCCAGACCTATCAACGCAGCAGCCGTTACCCGGTGGAACCGGCCAGTGCTGACAACTCCGCGTCCTCGTTCAACGCTGAAGCGATCCTGCCGCAGACTTATCTGGTGGCGAATGAAAAACGAATGCTTGCTGAGCAACTGCTGCACAGCACGCTTCAGGCCACCGGCAATCTTGAACGACTGCAGCAGCTTACAGAAGAAGGCAAACCCAACAAGGACCTTGTTGACCTGACGACGCGATACGTGGCCGCCTTCGCGAATGAACCTCGTGAACCCGAAGACCAGATCAACCCCACTGTTAAAGGCGCGTTGTTCAGTTTGAACGACGATATGTTGCTGACACTGTTATCGCGGCAATCCGGAAACCTGATCGATCGCCTGCTGGCCATGACCGACGAAAACCATCTGGCGGAAGAATTGTATCTGTCCGTCTTCACTCGCCACCCCACCGACGAAGAACGCAGCGAACTTGCGGCCTGGCTGACAAAATATGGCGATCGTCGAGAAAAAGCGATCGCCACCTGGACATGGTCAATGCTGACGTCGATGGAGTTTGTGGTCAATCACTAACAGCCTGTTGATTTCATCCCAACCCGCTGCGTCAGCGACGGATTGTTGTTGAAAACGCGGCGACTTTTATCCCTCACTCACGTGTCGGGTTGTGAAAAACAACAAAACCAACAGCCTGCTAACACCATGAACCAACAACCATGAACCAACAACAACTCTGCAAACCCTGGGAGCATCGGTCTTCTCGACGCCAAATGCTGGGCGCGACGGCGGCAGGAGGACTCGGCCTGCGCACGTTTCTTCAGCCTTGCGTGGCCGATGAACTGGCAAAGAACGATAAGCAGGTTCTGCTCATCTGGCTGGATGGTGGCATGAGCCAACTGGAAAGCTGGGACCCGAAACCGAACACGGAATTTGGCGGACCGTTTCGAGCGATCCCGACGTCCGTTCCGGGAACTCATGTCTGCGAGCTGCTGCAGCATACGGCCAAACAGATGCATCATCTGGCCGTACTCCGCAGCGTGTGTACTCAGGACAACAGCCATTCCGCCGGCGTTGCCCGAATCAATCGCGGCGATCCCAAAAATCGAGGCGTGGACTATCCGTTTCTCGGTTCTGCCGTTGCGAAACTGCTGGGACCGACCAGCAGCGGCATGCCACCGTACATCTGGATCAAGCCGTACGGTGGCGGCTTCAAAGCCAGCGACGCCGGGTTTTTGGGAGCGAAATATGGGGCTCTGGCGTTGGGCGATGGCAAGCCACCGGACAATCTGCTGCTGAACAAATCTATTAGCCTCGAGGAGAACGAACTTCGCAACAAACTGCGTCAGAAGTTCAATGATCGTTATGCAGCCGGACGTCGCAAGGACTGGACTGAGGCCAACAGCTATGTCTATGAACTGGCTCAGAAATTGATGAACCGAAGCGACCTGTTTGATGAATCCTCATTCACCGACAAAGATCGCCAGCGCTACGGCACTCATGAACTTGGACGCCATCTGCTGCTGGCTCGACGCACCCTGGAAACCGGCGTCCGCTTCGTGAAAGTTAATTCGTATCACTGGGACAGTCACGGCGATAACTTCAATGCCTGCGACAGTCTGATTCGCCAGTTCGATCAGCCGTTTGCGGCACTGATCGAAGACCTGCACGATCGCAGCATGTTGGACAACGTGCTGGTGATTGTGATGAGCGAATTCGGGAGAACTCCAAAAATCAATTCACACGTGGGACGCGACCACTGGCCGGAAGCGTGGTCGATTGCCATGGCCGGAGCAGGAATCAAAAAGGGTGTCGTGGTGGGCAAGACAAATGATCAGGGCACCTTTGTCGATGGCCCGTCGCACGACATCGGTGATCTGTTTCACACATGGTTCAAAGCGATGGGTGTGCCGCCGGACAAGATGGAATACATCAACCAGGGTCAGCCACTCCCCGTGGCTCACGACGATTGCGGCCCGATTGCCGAGTTATTGACATAAGTCTCGCGGAGTCATTCAATGGACGACACAACGTTGCTTACCGAATTCGAACCAAAGCCCACGAAGCAGGTCATCGAATACGAGCGACAGCTCTTTCAGGCTCGGTTCAGCCCGTGCGGAAAGTTCCTGATAGCCGGCGGATACGATGCGACCCTCCAACGGTGGGATGTGAGTGGCGATGAAGTCAAGCGGCTGAATCCGTGTCTGGGCCATCATGCGTGGGTTCAATGTCTGGCCTTCATTCCGACTACCGAACGCATTGTTTCAGCGGATTCGTGGGGACAGATCGCTGTCTGGCAATACACCGATGAGACTCCTGCACCGGTCTGGAAAAACGAAGCCGCTCATGATGGCTGGATACGAGCTATCGCGGTCAGTCCGGATGGACAACGCATCGCCTCGGGTGGCAATGATCGGGTTCTGCGCATCTGGTCTGCTGCAGACGGGACTTTGCTGAAGGAATGGCCTCATCCCGAGAAGATCTTCAGCCTGTGCTTTCATCCATCGGGAACGTCGCTGGTCTCCGGCGACCTGAAAGGAGTGATTCGTGACTGGGACGTTGAAACCGCAACAGCTCGTCGCGAACTGGACGCTCGCGTTCTGTATCAGTTTGACAGAATTCAGGAATGCGGTGGAGTTCGTCACCTGAGCTTCGACAGTGACGGCAAGCAACTGGCATGTGCCGGGCAGAAAACCCCCAGCGGCGGATTCGCAACTGGTTTTCCGTGTGTGCTGGTCTTCAACTGGGACAGCGGTCAACTGCTGAAAGAAATGCAGATGGGCAAAAACGACGACGGCTTCGCGTACGACGCCCTCTTCCATCCGGCCGGTTTTGTGATGGCCACCAGCTGTGCATTTCCAGGCAAAGGCTTTGTCTGGTGCTGGACGCCAAAAAACGAGAAACCATTCTACGAAAGCAATTCCATCCCCAACGGCCGCAGCCTGAGTCTCCATCCTGACGGTCGCCAAATCGCTCTGATGGTCTCGCAGTCAGCCAATGCCAACGGACGACAGCTTGTCGATGGAGTTTATCAGGGCGGCTCCGCCAAAATCCATCTGCTTGAGTTCTCCGGAGCCAAGCCGGACGCTGCAGAGAAGCCGTCGTAATCACTGATGCGCAATCCCGTCGGCGGAGCGACGGGAGTACCGTACACACTTCGCTCCGCAGACGGGATCCTATCTCAACCATTCGCACCACCAAAGCAGCTGCTGCTGACTGGTAATGTTGCTCGCCCGCAAATGGGATTCACAGCCTCGCCGGCGGCATTCCGGCGGGTGATACTCATTGGGAGACAAAAAACGGCTGCAATGCTCGGTCTTGAATCCTCGCTGCGCCGCAGAGGCAAACCAAAACTACGCGAAAAGTAGAATGTCCCCGTTTGCGATTCCCCTTTTCTCCTTCCGTTTTCGTTGCATGTGCACCACGGCACGTTCGCGAGGATCGATGTGCGTTGCCGCACCAGAAAAATCTGATGCCGACTATTGAGTCAAGCAGGTTCTCTTTGAGAACTCCTGCATCCGAGGAAGGATCGGTGCACTAGATCGATAACTCGAGAGTAACACGTTCACGTAAGAATGAGCCTCCAAGCCAGTTGATGAATGAGGCAAATTCCGGCGTTTGATTTCTGCTTTTTTGCACGAATGAATGCCCCTTAACGCATAACAAATGTGCTGTTTGTGGCTGTGAGCCTGCGCTCTAACCATGCGGTTATGAGAACTTGTTTGGCATAGAACGTGCTGTTCGCAGAACGGTCGAGATCGCCTTCCTGAAAGTTTTGCATTTCCTGAGGTGCCTGATGCGAGTTTTGAGATCTGCGGATTGCGTTGCGCTGAAACTCGGGCCGTTACCGGTGGCCAATGTTCTGTCGTTACTGATTACCATGGTTACTGGCCGACTTGTCTCGGCGGAATCGAGCGGCCCGGTTTCCGGGGCCTCTGTCGAATGCGTTGCGGTCTCTGGCTCAGACGCTGTGACTTTCGAGTTTTCCCTGCAGTCAGAGGCACTGATCGGGGCCGGTCAGATGGAACTCTTGTTTGACCCGGGTGTTCTGGAGTTTTCACAGGTTCAGGGCGGAGAGTTACTGAGTTCGGCCATGCTGGACAGCAATCTGACAGCGGATGGTCATTTGAAGATCGCTTTTGTTGCCAGCGATGTCCCCAAAAGCACAGGCCGACTACTCACAGTCGAGATGAAATTGCTGTCACAAATCTCTGCAGAGACCACGTTGCGAATCAGTGAAGTGCGTCTCTGGAAAAGCGAAGACTCGTCAGAGGTTGTCACGGAATTCAGCAGGGAGGTTGTCACTCTCCGGGCGAGGACCGACAACGATCAGCCGTCGGCCGAGGGATCACCGACTGCCTCCAATTCTCAGACGGACAGTTCCGATTCATTGCCTCGCTGGGTCTTTATCGTCGGTGCGGCAGGTGGCGTGACGATTCTTCTCCTTTTTATTCTGCTCCTGCGTCGATCCTGAAAAAGTCAGTACACAAACTCAGAAGAGGGCGTGATTGATGAGGCTTGCCAATCCAGAGGAGCTTGCGACAAGCATCGCTGCCTGTTTCGGATTTGTCAGACCTTCAAAGTCCCGCCAACCGAAAAGCCCGATATTTCGCCCCCTTAGTAAAAGGACTCAAGAATGACTCGCTTTGCCAGTATCATCATCGTGATTGTAGTTCTTCTGCAGTTTGGCCAGGATTCCCAGGCGCAATCCAAAGCAGGCTGGGCGCTGATTGATATCCAGCGTGATACCTCCCGCATCGAGAAGGAAACCGTCGCTCGTTTAGGGAAAGTCGAGGCCATTTCTGATTCCTCTGCCAAGGTGTTGCTGCGATACGCGGGACCTTCTCGTGGTAAATACGTCTCAATCGCCAGTGCTCACAAATGGTCTGAACCCCCTGTGGTTCTCAAGCCGGGTGATGAATTAAAGATCAACCTTGGATTGGAGGTCCGCGTATTGATAGCGGGCTGGAACGCACATCATGGCACTGAGACACATTTCCGCGTTGATCTCGACGGTTCGGGGCCAGCTTTTAGCAACACCCAGGTGGATAAGCCTGTGGCTGTAGGGGGACAGATTAATGAAACCTTTCCAACATATAAAAAGGTAGAGGAGTCGATTTCGTGGAAAGTGCCGGCGGGGCGCAAGACCCTGGTGCTCACGTTCGGTTTTGCATCCAATACCGATGGAAAAGTCATCTATACCTATGAATGGCAGGAGGATCCCAGGCCAACGGTTAAGCCTCAACAACCTCAGCCAGGCGAAGACAAACTCGACGAAAATCCCCCGACTACCGGCAAAGTCAACGAACCAACCGACTCGCCGGGTGACACGAAAAAGAATAACAATACGACAGACCCCACCGCAGACATATCCGGCTTGACGGTTCGCGCTGCTACTCGCCGAGTCAAACCGGGGCAAGCCATTCTGGCGCCCGTCGAGATCCTGAATCCAGGTGGACTGGCCAATATCAATGTGGTCATTGACTACTCTGCCGAGGTCGTCTCAGTGTCTGCCAAGCCTTCGCCCGGCGCACTGAAGCAGAACCGTCTCTTTGAAGCGAACCACTCTGAAAGTGGTATCGTTCGACTAGGACTCGCGGGGGCAGATCCTTTGACCAGCAGCGGACAGATGGCACTGATCCCATTCGTAGCTGTCGGTCAGCCAGGAACGAAAAGCAAGCTCAAGGTTGTTGTTACGAATGCGAACAGCGCTGGTGGTGAAATACTGACCCCAACCGTCATTGATGGGGAGATTGAAATCCTGGAGTCCGGTTCTCGTGATCCCGAGGATATCGACGACGACAATGAGGTTACGGCAAAAGATGCTTTGGAGGCATTAAAAATGTCCGTCAAACTGATCCCAATAAACTCTGCTGCGGATGTTGATGGCGACGGTTCTGTCACATCGAATGATGCACGTTTGATCCTCTTGAGAGTTGTCGGGAAATAGTCCTCCTGCATGAGCGGCATAAAAAAACCTCATCGAGCGATATAGCGTCAGCTATCCGAGTCTCCGCAACGATTCTTCATGGCCTGGTCACAGAGAACAGACAAGGAGGGCTGAGCCCAATTGCTCGCCCGTTCTGCGGCCCCGGCGTGGCGTTCATCCACGTTTTGGGATTCTGTTGCCACAGTCGGATATGTGCGAGCCTTTCAGGCTCCACTGCAACTCAGGTTACACACAGTTGTGAGCGTGCACTTCATTTCGCGTAGCGCCCTTTTTGATGGGTTCTCACAACTCGAAACGTCAGTGAGGGATCAATTTGCGGGAATCATGCAAGCAAGATCCCTCGCTGAAGCGCTTTGAAGTTGCGCGTTTTTATAGGGCTGGAAGTCCGGCACATCCTCTGCCGGTGGCGCGGAACGCAGAAAGGGGGAACGCAAAAAGTGGACACAGCTCGTTATCGGCGCCTATACAATGAGCTTCGTCCGCTTTATCAGTGGCGGCCGTTTTCGCTTCGCGCGCCGTAAACTTCGCAGCAAGTTCTTCCTTCATCTCTCGCAGCTCGTCGGGTGTCCGTGAACCGAACCATCGATCGCTGGCACTCAGCCGAGTGCCAGCAAATGCGAGGGCATCCAGCGTCATCCAGCCCAGTTATCGTGCCAATACTCTCATCTGAACGAAGGTTTTACAAAGCGATTCGGCGTTACCGCGACGAAAATTACGGATCGTCGTGTGATCAATCGACCGGCCTTCGACGAGCAACCGAAAGTCCAGCCAAAACTGCAACCCCTCTTCCAGCCTGCGACTGCTGCGAATCCGTCAGGTCGCCGTACACAATGACACTGGCGAAGACTCGCGGCGAGTATCGGCGGCGGCCCGCGACGCAGGTTCTAAGTGGCTTCCCACTTCGTCAAGTGGAGCCGACTGAGGATGTCATCCATCAACCGCACGCTGTGGTCAACCGGTATCGCATCATCAAGCCGTTGTGGAAACGAGACCATTGGGTCTCGGACTTCCGCCGCCTTCGCCCAATACGTACTGTTGAACTCCCTTCACGCCAACCTTATAACAATGCAAACGTTTACCTCCGGGCCAATCGTAGAATTTCACACACAGAAACCCATTGCTTCAACACGCCGTCACGCCACCGGCGTTGGATTTTCCGGCCCTCCGAGCCTGAAAATGCGCAACTTGAAACGCGTCAGCGAGGGATCAGAGTCTTGTAGAAAAGTCCCTCACTGACGTTTCGAGTTGTGATTTCTCACCTCGATAAAAACCGGATGTTGTATCGGGACTTTTCCTGAGCCACGCACAGAAACCTATTGCACCGAGGATATTGTGGACCCCGAAACATCGAACCACAGTCCGCAGCCAGCGACATCACCGCTATCTCCTGATCCTGCGGTGAAGACTTCGTTTCCGGTTGCTGATATTCGTGAAGTTCGCGCTTTGACTTCGGCTTTGTTCCTTCGATCGAAGTTGTGGTGGGTGACCGTTGCCTGTTTCCTGCTGGCCTTCTGGCTGACATGGACTTCAATTCCGTCCGTGGGGCCGTCGATCACAATTCGATTTCCGGATGGACATGGTTTAAAAGCCGGGGATGTTCTTCGTCACCGAGGCATCGAAGCGGGGCTCGTTGAGAGTGTGGCGTTGAGCGACGACTTGTCTCAGATCACCGCCACAGTCACGCTCACGCCCGGCGCGGCTGGCCTGGCTCGCGAGGGGGCTCGATTCTGGATCGTAAGACCGCAGTTGAGCCTTGCCGGCGTAAGCGGACTGGATACTGCTGTCGGGGCAAAATACATCGGTGTCAGCCCCGGCGATCCGGATGCTCCGCAGCAAAGCCGTTTTGAAGGGCTCGGGGCGGCACCGCCTGATGAGAACAGTGGCGAAGGGATCGATGTTGTTCTCCGCAGTGATTCAAAGCACGGCGTTACTGTCGGTGCTCCGGTGACATGGCGGGGAGTGGATGTCGGACAGATTCTTTCAATAAATCTCTCCCCTGACGCAAGGTTTGTCGATATCCACGCGCGGATCAATTCGGAGTATACGCGTCTGTTGCGTACATCCTCGAAGTTCTGGGTAACGAGCGGCCTTGGGATCGACGTGGGGCTGAGCGGAGTTCGCCTGAATGCCGATTCGCTCAGTACGATTGTTCGAGGAGGAGTTTCGTTTGCAACGCTGGCTGTGAGCAAAGAGAAGACGCCCGTGACTTCCGGCCAAATGTTTCAATTGCATGATAAGCCGGAAGCCGCATGGCTCAGCACTGCGTCTTCGCTGCCATTGATCGATTTCGATTTGCCTCCGACACTGATCATCCAGGGATCTCGTCGGTCCAGCCTGCTGGGAATTTCGCGAACTCAAAAGTTCACCGTCAACGGAGTGCTGGTCCGGCGAGGCGATCAGACTCACATCCTGACGGCGGCTGACGCGCTGCCGGAAGCTACGGCGGAGCCAACAGATTCCGCCGACAAAGCGGCACTGGAGTACATCATCAGCTCGCCACAGAGCACTGCCAGTCAAACGCTCATGATGGTCCCATCGGCGTTGCCGACAAGCAGCAGTGAACCGACGGAGAAAACCAACATATCCGGCTCCGCATCATTTCTCTTTGTGGATGAATCCGGCACGTTGCCCGTCGTCGATGACAGCAACTTTCGGACTCCATCGGAGCCTGAAGAATGCTGCCTGTGCCGCAGTGTAAAAGCCGACGACGATGCCTCGACTGTTATTCAGAGCATCAGCCTGAATCAGCTCAAACAGGAGGGAACAGACTGGACAGTCAACATGGAGGGCGAAGATCTTTCGCCGTGGCATGGAGCGCCAGTGATTTCGCTGCAGGATGGAAAAATCATTGGCTTGTTTGTGGCGGGAAAGAAGGGCGCAATGATTGTCCCGCATCGTCATGCTCCCTGACCACGCAACGCCGGATGCTGTCACTGCGGAGTTCTATGGCTGCCGTTGCAAAGCATCAGGAAAGGCATCAGGCACGAAGCGACCAGTAAATGCCGGGCCAATGGTAGACCGTGCCCATGGTGCGGGCCTAAACTACGTTTTCTTTGACTCAATCTGCTAAAAACGAAAAATCTCTGCTGCGACAGGTAGCTCGAGAAACATGTCATCCTCCGACCGGTCTATTTCGCTGCTGCCGCTGGTCACTTGCCCCACGTGTTGGTTCAAGTTCCCGCCCGAAGACATTCTGTGGGTGGCCACTCATAGCAGCCTGCTGGGCGATTCGCGTGCTGGCGACGCGGAATATCGGAGATTCCTGCCCACCCTGTTCACTGTGGACGGACGAGCACTCGACGAGAAGAACGAGCCGTGCCACGAACTCGCTTGTCCTCGCTGCCATGCAGTGGTCAATCGCGGCCTGCTGGAAATGGAGCCTCTGTTCCTCTCGATTCTCGGTGCCCCGTCGTCCGGGAAGTCGTTTTATCTGGCCACCATGATTCATTCGGTGGGAGCGATTCTCAGTAAGCAATTCCGACTGCGTTTCGAAAATGCGGCTCCACGGGCCAATCAACTGATGACAGAGTACGTCAAGACTCTGTTCGATTACGAAGACCATGAGAAGCTCGTCAAGCTGGAGAAAACAGACCGCACGGGAAAATGGTATATCGAATCGCACGTGGGTGGTCAGGACCTGCTGTTGTCGCGTCCGTACTTGTATTCCGTGCAGCCGGATGAATCTCACCCCTTGTATGAGCAGCGGCGCAGCGTCTCTCGTATGATTTGCCTGTACGATAATGCAGGCGAACACTTTCTGCCGGGAGCAGTCACATCACAGACTCCTGTGATTGATCACATGGCCAAATCGGAAGCTCTGTTGTTCATTTACGATCCGACGCAGGAATCGGCGTTTCGTCGAGCATGTCGGTCCTGCCAGGACGCCAGCCTGGATCCTCAACTGGAAACTGTGATCAACTCGTATCCGCAGGCAGACGTGCTTTCTGAAGCGGCATCACGCGTTCGACAGTTGACCGGAATGTCGGCTACCGAAAAATTTGACCGCCCATTGATCGTCATCGTCCACAAGTTTGATGCGTGGCGGCCGTTGCTGAAGAAGTCCCCCAAACGGCTCGATGATGCGATTCAGTTGTCGCCCGCGGGTGAAGCGACGCTGCAATTGGATATCCTGCGGGAGGTTTCGAAAAGCGTTGAAGAGTTGCTGATGGAATACGGCGCGTCGATTGTGACGGCCGCGCGAGGCTTTGCCAAAGAGGTCCTGTTTATCCCTGTTACGGCGACCGGGCGGAGTCCGATTGTGGCTGGCTCGGATGCGAATGGTCGAGTCGATCTGCGGTTCGATCCCAGCCAGATTTTTCCTCGTTGGGTCGAACTTCCCGTACTTTATGCGTTGCATTCCGCTGGTCTGCGGTCGGGTGATGAGGCGTTTATTCCCGCAGAAAACGTCGCGAAGCCTCCGACCTCCATCCGGGAGCCCGTCTCATGATGCAGGAGATTGTATTCACTTCCGCGCGACGAGGATTGCGGTCGGGAAGCACCGGATTCTGCACCGTGCGGAGTACTCGCGGCATGCCGGGAAATCTCGCGCAGTTGCTGGAACGGCTCACAGGCTACGCTCACGTTTTCGATGCGTATGGTACGGACGCGAATTGGAATCCGGTCAACTACGCTCACTATGTGGCCCGACTCGGAGGACAGCGTTTCCATATCCTCGCCCGCATCAGCAACGCACCCCTGGATCATACGAATCGTTCTAACAAACTGGCTCATCTGCTCACCGCAGACAGCGCGGCACTTGCGGTGGAATTGTCGGAAGGGCCGGCGTCTGAGTCTTTGCAGATTCCGTGGGTTACGGTGTGGTCAAGCGACAGCGAACCGACAGTTTTGGCGGACGATCAACAACTCGTGCTCCCGATGGCAGCTCAGGTCAGAACGGGAGTCTGTGAAGCGTGGAAAGAAGCTACCGGCGATGCTGCCTGGGCTGCGGTGCTGGCATCGTACGCAGCCGACAGCCAGACGCCGCTGCAGATTATTCTTCCGCGCGATGTGGGAACTCGTTCAGAACAGTGGACGTTGCGCTTGGTGAACGAAGCGTTGTCTCTGTTGTCGCCGGAGTCGCGTTGGAATGTTTCCTACAGCACCTTTTTTACAGGTAACCTGCCTGTCAGTATTTCGTGTCAGTGGCAGTTCGTTTTGGATGGCACTGATCTCGCGAAGAAAGCGCGACTTGATCCACGTTCACGAACGATTGATTTGCCCGCAATCAAAGAAAAGAAGCAGCCTGCTCCGAAGAATGAACTCACAGTCTTCGCTCAGACTGGCAGCCGCCCCTGGAGTCAGGAAGCGGAGGCGGTTCTTATTGCTCGCCGCAGGAAGCGAGAACTTGAGCGAACTCCGTTTGGACCAACCGCGACCGACCGTGATGCGGAGCACGATCTCTATGCCGAGGTTTATGTTGAGCCGGAGACCGACGCTGCAGCGAACTCCGGACAAGGCAGGATAACCTCTGACAACTCCCCGCCGATCTGGAGTCTGGAATCTCGAAAACCTGCCGTCCGCCCAAAGGGGCCGCCGCTGCGAAAGAAGCCTGCACCACTGTTGCTGCGTCCAGTCAGTCTGATACTGATCGGCGTGCTTGGGATTTTTGTGGCGCTGGCCGCTTTTTCCGCGATGAACCGTCCAAAGTCGGATGATAAAGCGGCCCGGGTAATCTCGGCGGCCAAAGAGAAGGCCGAGCAACGTCGAAAAGACAAAGAAGAGCGGGACGCTCGACGGCGTGAGGCAGAAGAAGAGCGTGCGGCGGAAGAATTGCGACGGAGAGAAGAGAACGCCGTTGTTAAGGTCGCACCGAAGACAGACACGCCAAGAGAGATGGTCACGCCCGACGTTGAAAATACTTCGCCGCAATTATCTCCATCTGCCGAAATTTCTGCGGCGAAAGCACCGCAGTTGTCGCCGTTACAGGAGATACGAGACAAAGGCAGAAAACTGGAACTGCGATTGCCGTCTACCGAACTTCAGGCCACTCACGATGGCCCGATTCGTCTGGCGAAGATCCACGTGAATTCGCTGGACCATGTTTCACTGAATCGGATCATCGGAGGTCAATCGGTGCTGAAATCCGGATACGACTATGCCATCGTTTCTCTCCCGTCAGCCAACCAGCCGTTTCGCAAGTGGGAGGTGATTCGACAGCCCACAGCCGGTGGAGGACTCGACGGAAAGAAGGATATTGTCGGAACCTTTCATCTGAACCAGCAATTCGAATTGTCGTTTAGCTGGGACAGGTCAAACAAGAGTCATGAAATGATTAACTGCCTGCTGGAGATTGAAGCGGGCGATCCGAATGAAAAACCAGAGAAGGAAAAATGCGTTCTGCGGGAAGTTGAGCACCGCAGCCCATTGCACTTTGATATTACCAAAGCAGAACGCTCTGAGAGTTTGGTCAAACGCTCATCGATCACCGAAATGAAGGCGCTTGAACTGCACTGTACTTACGCCAATCTTCCGGAAGTCGTGACAGGTCCCATGACGGATGTTATGAAGGTCGGTGATTCATTGAAGTTTATTGTGCAGCCGCCTACGACTGGCAAGTTCGCTCGCAAAGTGACCATGATTGTGCATTTTGACGAAACAGAGCAGGACGCTCAGGTCAGGATGGAAGCTGTTGTGGAGATTCCCGTTGTCAATAAGCTGAGCGGTGAGGTTAAGTTAGAGACCTTCGATTGGAAACCGGGGCTCTCTGTCAGGGTTGATGAGGAGATTGAAGCGTATGGAAACAGAGTCAACAAGATGCGTGAAGAATTGATGGAGAAGCAGAAAGACGCCGAGTCCGGAAGATCTGAACGCGACGAAAAGAAGCAGAAAATGATTGACGCCGCTGTCAATGCGTTTCGAACCGTTATTAACGAGAAAAGCGATCTGCACGCAGAACTCAAATCGCATTCTGCTGATCTAAAGAAACTCATGGCTGACATTGCACAGCACGGTCAACTCAAATGTTCCTTAAGATTAAAAGTCCCGGATTCGGAACCGGGAGGAATTGAACTGTTGGTAACGGACGGCCCTGATGAGACTCTGAATGAGTGATTTCCGGGAAACGCCTCGCCTTTGGCGTCGGGCGTAATGATGGCGTTTTTTAGTAGAACTCGTTGTTTGCAATGAACACACCAAACTCACCACTTGAAAGCGCGCCGCCTGATGGCATTCAGTTCTTTACGCCCGTCAGCGTAGGAATTCTGGTGCAGCTTTTCTGCGCGGGGCTGGTGATGGCGGTGACGGCGGCGATGTCGCTTTCGTCATCAACGCGGAGTCTGCCGATCGCCGTAGCTGCTTCTGATGGGGCTGATGATGATGCTGCGGCTGGGACTGCTGCTGGGGCTGGGGCTGGGGCTGGGGCTGATGGGAGTGATGAGACTGATGGGAGTAATGGGGGTAATGAGACTGAGATGACGGCGGGCGGGGCCGACGCACCGGTGGCCGATGGCGATGGCGGGAATGCTGCTGCCACGACACCTGCTGCCACGTCTGCTGCTGCAACAGCACCTGCAGTCTCCAGTGTACGCGCTCTTGATGATGTCCGCCAGAAGAACCGAAAGCTTCCGCTGGCTGGCGAAGGTTTGTCCGACGAAATCGAACTCTGCAAAATCTTCACTCAGGATCCCGCGGCAGTCACACTGGAACTGATCGGCGGCGATTTTACAGCTCCCGAACAGATGAAATTGACCCTTAAGCCGTTTCCCGTTGATGCAAAATCGTTCCTGTGGAAGGTCTCACAGGAATCCCCAAACGGGCTGGCACGCAATCAGGAGATTGGTGAGTTCATCCTGAAAGATCAGCAGCTCCGTTTTCGCTGGTTGAGAAATATGGATAAGGGCAAACTGCCCTTTTGTCGACTCAGGATCTCCGTCGGGGCCGATGCTGAAATCTGTGATCTCTGGTCAGTGACTCGATCCGGCGCGGCGAAAGTGCGTTTTGCGAAATCAGAACAGATGATGGATGAATTTGTCCCTTCGGGCATTCGGCTGCCACCCTTCGAGATGATGGAACTTGACCTGACGCTGGTCAACTGGCCGGAACATCAAATCGACGGGGAGAAACTGACGTTCAACGAAACCGTCGTGGTCACATTCCCGGACGATGAGTCCAATAGGGATCTGATCACTCTGAAGCTTTCGCTGGATAAGAAAGAAGGTCGCTACGCACTGCGCGGTGAATATCTCTTTAACGCACCTGTCGTGTCAGCACGGAAGAACAATGTCAGCTACAAAGAAGAGAAATTGACGGAAGATCAATTGAAGAAGACATCGGACAGTTTGAAAACATCAACAGCGAAGGCCGAAAAAGAACTCGACAGCGTTCAGCAGATCCTGACAGCCCTGAACGATCGTCAGGACGTCCTGACGCAACAGATTGAAAATGGAGCAGGCAACGTTCAGCGAGCCGCTCTGCAGCAAGTCGTCGCGCAGATCGCGGACAAGGAGGCCGAAGAAATGACGCTGCAGAGCATGTTGGAAGAACTGACCGCGGCAGCAGACTCCGTGGAGAAAATGAAATTGCTTTGCGAAGAAATCGGCAACGACGGTCAGATTCAGTATCGCTTAATTCGTCCATTTGCCGGTGACGGAGGAGACATTGTGATCGCGGCAACAGTGACAGAGGCTGCGGCCGTTGAGGAGAATCGCTGATGGCCGCAATTCGTAAGGATGAAGTCCAGGAAATCATCGCTGATATCCGTGACATGCTGGAACTCCGCGGTGATCCCCCGGAATCGGAACTGAAACGCCTCGCTCAGCGGTACACGAGCACGATTCAGCAGGTCAATAGTCTGTTGAAGACTTGCCTCGACCTGGTTGAACGAGGACTCAAGTCTGAAGCGATTATGCGAGCGGATGAAGCGGGCCTTCTGGAAACCGTTTCGATTCTTGATTTTCCGGAGCAACCTGTCTGGGTGGATTATCTGACTCAGTTCGGATTCCCGACTCCGCCTGCGGTCGATCAGTTTGCCACCCGGCAACTCAACAGTTGCTACGCGCCGGCTCGCAGACTGGAACCGTTGTATCGCCTGAATCGACGACATGCACTGGCTAACAGCCCGCTGCGAGTTCGTCTGGGGGTGATGCGCCGGATCCACAGAATGGAAGAGGCGAATGCCAAAGAAGCATCGGCCAAACAGGTGGAACTTTTTGAACTGGAGCGAGTCAAAGGGATTCGCAAAGAGCTGGCCGACGCCACAGAGAACCGCGATCTCCGCAGGCTGACTCTTCTGCAATCAGAACTCAGCGGCAAAGACTGGTTCAAGGCTCCGGAAGCCGCATTGCTTCGCAACGTCTCACGAGTGCTGAAGCAGGAAGAAGCTCGACTTGCATTACTGCGGATGCAGTCTTTGGCCGCCGATCTGCAAAACGTCTGGTCGGCTCAGGACGTCTTGGCCGGCAGACGAATCCGAGAACAGTGGGAGACTTGTCAGGCCAAGGCTCAGTTGACTGAACAGGATCCGTTGATGATCGACACAAGAGCCGCCTTTGAGTGGTTATCTGTGATCGACAAAGAGGAGCAGGCTCAGGCTCATTACGAACAGCAGATTGCGTCGCTTCGTGAAGCCCTTGATCAGCGTCAGCCACGCGAAGCTCTCGAATTGCTTGAACACTCCATTGAAATGTATGGCGACGGAGTTCCTGAGCCGCTGCTGAAGCGACTGCGAGTTCGTTACGACGAACTGGACACCGAAGCTCATCGCAGGAACGTTCGGCGTCTGGTGGTCACGGTTTTTTCGGTGATCAGCGTGGCGGCTCTGGCATTCTTCGTCATACAGAACAGGAGCTTCAATAATCGAGTCTCCGAGCACGTGACAGCGATGACTTCTCTGCTGGAGCAGGGCGATGTTGAATCGGCGGAGTCCTACGTTGAATCGCTGAAAGGCGAACAGACGGACATGCTGACAGTGCCGCAGATTCAGGTCCTGCGGGTCAATGTCGAACAGGCGCGACGAGATGAAGATAAACGAGTTGATGCATTCAAAGAAGGTGTCCTCCGTATTCAGGAGCAGACTCCTCTTGCGGCCGGGCTCGCTGAAACGAAACAGCTCATTCAGGATCTGGATGCGCTGAATGCCGTCGGTGCGGTTGAACTGAACGAGGTGGAGAAGCTGCGAGACACCGTCGACAAGCGGACGGTTGAGATTCAGGCGCAGGTCGACACAGCCTTTGCGGAGGAACTGAAACTGGCGGCTGATGAACTAAAGACCTACGAGGACAACGGTGTGATGGACATCGCCAGCCTCGTCGCGTTCAAAAATCGATTCGAAGCTCTGGCCGCCAGGAAAGAAATCAGCCCGGAACTGCTTTCCGGAGCGGCAGGGCCGAAAGAACTGTCAGCTCGCATCGACCTGCGGATTCAGGGGATGTCCGAGCAGACTCGGCGGGAGCAGATGTTCGCGTTAATCACCGACGCTGTGGGCTCCGTACCAAACTATCGAGCCGCCCTGGATGCCTTTGCCAAAGCACTCCCGAGAGATCCTGTTGCGATTCGATTTGAGGGCTTGCTGCAATCGGATGCTGATCTGTGGCTTCAGGTCGATGTTCAGAATCAGTTTGTTTCAACTCATGCCGTAGATTGTACAACTCTGTCTCCGATGGATGCCCGCAAGTACGTGGCAGAGGCCGACGCATTTCTGGCATCCAGTCCTGCGTTCCCGAAGAGGGATGAATTGCTGAAGATTCGCAACTATCTGGAGTTTGTGGGGGCCCGAATTGACGCCGCCGGTGAACCGATCCTTGCGAACGTCCAGGATATGATTGACCGATCCAAGATGGAGGGTGTTTATGTTGTGCGATTGAAAACTGGCACAAGACACTACACCAATGTTTGTCCTCAGGTGATAATGCTGAATCAGAAGAAGCGAGTCACAATGAAGGCAGTGCCGGACTGGACTGTTGCAGTTGGATTGCGTGAGCCTGTGAACCCGACGCTCACTTTTGAGCTCGGTGAGGTTGACGTCCAACTGCAAGGTAATGCCAACGACTGGAAAAGTCCCGAGTGGATCCTGCTGACAGAAATGAAGGACGCGTTGCTGACCATCAACGACCAGAACTGGGAACGCGTTCTGCTTCAGTTGTTGGAACGCGTGGCGACGGAGCAGCGGCAGGATCCGATTTTTCGCTACGTTTATACGGACGGTCTTCTTCGAGTTCTTGCTGTGGGAAGCCCGGCGATTCAGGAGAAGCACGAGATTACACTCAAACGTCTGAGCGATCTTCAACTGGGTTCCATCAATCCGTTCAATCCTGAAGACTCCGCGACCAATATGCGTCGCCGTGATGCTGAAGCAGTGCTTCAGAAACTGTCTGATCCCAGGGAAATCGCGGATGATGTGATTAAAGCCCGAGATGCCGCCAGCAAGTTGTCGATCAGCGGTCGCTACCGCTGGATTGGCTGGCTGCATCGAGAAACAACCGGCTGGACCTGCGCTTCAAGTCGCGCGCCGAGTGTTCTGCCGGAAGGGGACTTGTTCGTCTTCACGAAGGGCACGACCGACACAGCTCAGTTTCACAAGATCGGGACAACTCGCGGAATGCCGCCCGTGACACAAACGGCCGTGTTTATGGTGGAAGGGCTGCCCATCTACCTTTATGAGCCATAGCATTCCTTGATGAGAGCACAGGTCAGGATTTGAGTGATTCGTATTACATTCGACTGGGACTGACTGTTCGCGGGCCATATAGCCGCAGCGATCTGCATGAACTCGCTGCGCGCGGGGGATTCAGCAAGGCTCACGAAGTTTCATCAGACAAAAAATCGTGGTCATCGGCAACCAGTTTTCCGGATTTGTTCCCCGGCACGCGAAGACCGACCGCCGAGAAGTCATCCGCACGAAACGACAACGAGTTTACAGAGGCAGATCTCTCCGACGCCGCCGAGAATTCACGTTCTGACCGTGCAGGTGGCCGACCAGCGCAACCTGATCAGCGAACAGGCTCGGTCTCCAGTCCGCAGGCTGTCGGCTCATCTTTCACCAATCGACCAATGTCGCCGCTCACGGTCTGGGCCATGGTCACAGGACCTCTGGGATTTGTCCTTCTATTGACGTGTACGGTTCTTGTTGTGCTCACCTTGCGGACGTCAAAGTTTGCACCATCGCAGAACATCGGGCTGATGATTCTTCTGCCGATCACATTCCTGCTTGGCACGGCCGCATTGAGCCTGGGGCATCTTGCCATTCGTAGGTATCAACTGGCCCCGGGATCATTAAAAGAACGGAATCTGATTGTGATCGGACTCAGTTGCGGCTACACCATCGTAATCCTGTCCGTAATGTATTCGCTCGTGTTACTGGTGAGTTCCTTGACATAAAATTGGTTCTTGTCATCTCCTTCGGATAACCTCATGAGTTCGTCAGATCCATTACCGCCACTTTGCTGGAATCGCATGGATATCGAGCAACGACTTTACGGCGGTGGCGGGCGGTTTACGCGAGTCAACATGCTGCGAACATCGATCGTTGCTTTGTTGCTGACCGTGTTATTCTATTTGCCGCTTATCACGTTTCCCAAACTTCAGTTCTCACAGATGTTTCTTGAACGTGGTTCAACGCCATATGCCATCGTTTTTCTGTCTGCGTGGGCAAGCGTGGCGTTGTTGATCAAGTGGCGGAAACTGATCCTGCAGCGTAAGGCGCTGCAGGAAGAGTATCGAGTCGTCCCGTCGGCGGCCAACTTTATCCTCGCCGCAACGAACGTTGACGTTGTGATGAACAATATTCATCGCACTGTCGATGATCCTCGCCATTTCGTGCTCTTTAATCGCATCCAGATCGCTCTGTCCAATCTTCGTAATCTCGGGCGAGTCGGTGACGTGGAAGATATCCTGCGGGCTCAGGGAGGACACGATGAGTCATCTATGGAGACCAGTTACTCGGTCCTGAATAGTTTCGTCTGGGCCATCCCCGTCCTGGGCTTCATCGGAACAGTGCTTGGATTGTCTCAGGCCATCAGTGAGTTCGGTGGAGTGTTGCAGGGCGCCGGAGAAATGGATGCAATCAAACAATCACTGCAGGGTGTTACCGCGGGACTTGCAACGGCGTTTGAGACGACTCTGGAGGCACTGGTTGCGGCCCTGCTGATTCAATTGTGGCTGGCATTCCTGAAGAAGAGCGAAGAAGAGTTTCTCGACGAGTGTACCGAATACTGTACTCGAAATGTGGTCAACAAACTGCGAATCATGGTCTACGAAGCCGGCGCGGAGTAACCACGTGAATGCACCGAACACAACCGCGATGGATCCGACGCCAGTTCGTCCTGCGGCCAGGCAGCCGTTAAGGATTGCCAGGTCACGTCCGCGGTTTCTTGTGCCAACGGTCGCGTCAATTGCAGTGCAGATGACGTCTGTGCTGACACTCGTCATGCTTTTGTTACTGATGATTTCGGCTCGCCCCGGCGATGGTGGGAACGATGGCGGCGGCAGTGGAAACGGAAGTTCAGGACAGGATGGTCAGGGTGAATTCGCGGTCGCGGCAACCGGCAGTGGTTCACAAACCAATATCAACGCTGCCGGGGATGCGGCCTCCGCGGCACAACCTGTTGATGCGGCGGAATCCGAACGATCCGCTTCCGCTCCTCGCGCCAATCCCCAAAGACCGCCGCAGAACGCCGGTGTTCCATTGACCGCGCAGGCGGAGAATCGGAAGAAGTTTTTTGTGATGCCAGACTTTCCCGCTCCGGCCGCGAACCTGGAACCTGCCGGGGCTGGTGGGGGAGATGGCTTTTTGGACCTTGAAGATCGGCTGCGAAGAGCCGGTGCGCAGACGGGTGATGTGCAGATATCCCTCGCCTGGAACAACGGAAACGATCTTGATTTGCATGTCGAAACGCCGGGAGGCGAAAAGATCTTTTTCAATCAGCGTGACTCGTCCTGCGGCGGCCAATTGGATGTCGACATGAATGCCGTCGGAGCAGAATCACAGACTCCGGTCGAAAACGTCTTCTGGCCAACGGGTGGCTCGCCGACAGGGCGCTATCGTGTTCTGGTGCATCACTACGCGAACCATGGCAGTCGCGATCCGACTCGCTATCAGATCACGATCAAAGTAAAAGGCGAAGCAAAGAAATACAACGGATCAGTCAAAGATGGAGATCCTCTGCAGATGGTGAATGAGTTTGAGGTGGAATAATTCTCCGACAAGTTTTTTCGTGCCGACATTCCGAAGCACTTATTCATGGGCCGACGTAAAGGCAATTCTGTTCCCTTCTCGCTGTTCGCGTTTCAGGACATCATTACGTCTGTGACCGGCATTATTCTGCTGATCACAATGATGATGGCCGTGGAACTCGTGCAGAACATGCAACGCGCCGCCTCCGCGCCGCAGGAACAGAAATCGTCAGCCGTGGAGCAAACTCTTCGCGGCGCCATTGAGGAGAATACTCAGGAGATCATTCGACTGGAGCGCATGCTGGAGGAAACGACCACGATTCGTTTCGACGCGGACGCCCTGCGACGACGATTGGCGAACCTGAGTGCAGCGACGGCCGAACTGGAAAAGCAGACGACAAGGATCGAGGCGACTCAGCAGGAGATTGAGCAACGCAAAGCCGAGCTGGCAAAGCAATCCAAAGATCTGACACCGGAGGCGATTGAGGAACTGGTCCAGGAACAACGTGAAATGGCTCAGCAGATCGAAGCCATGCGGCAGGCGAACCGAGTCATCTTCAATCGTCCTGAAGGAGCTGCGAAAACTCCGTGGCTGGTGCAACTCAACGCCGACGGGATCCTGGCTGCGGAGATGGGGACCAGTGGTGCTCCACAAACCTTCGCCAGTGCTGCGCAGTTTTTGACTTGGGTGGGAGGTCAGAACAACGGGGCCATCTATTTTGTGATTCTGGTCAAACCCGACAGCATCGAAACGTTCGCGGCACTGCGTGAGGAGCTACAGGGGCGTCAGTTTGAGGTCGGCTACGATCTGCTGCGAGCCGATCAGACGGCGATTGATCCAAACACGGGAGCCGGAGCACCATGAGTCGACGGGGAACCTCCAGTGGAGACAGTCTGGACCTGTTGCTCGATACGATCTGCAACACGTTCGGGGGCATTCTGTTCATTGCGATGCTGGTCGTGATCCTGACCAACCAGATGAGTCGTGATTCATCGCCGTCAGAGCCGACGGCTGAGAATAGCCGAGCTCTGCGAAAGATGCGGGGGGAATTGTCCGACTCCGATGCAAAACTCTCAAAACTGCGGCAGGCTGTGCGGCAGAAGGAAGATCTTGAACGGCAGTTTGCAGATCCTGAAAGCCGAGAGTTATTGACGACTCTGCATGAGCTGGATGATGATACTGCGTCGATGATTACTGATCGAAATGAGAAGCTTGAGAACGTCGCGGAGTCGCAGGCAGACCTGATCGAAACTGCTCAAGAGCTGGAGCGACTGACTCAGATGCTGGCCGAGGCGCAATTACGGCTGGAACAGGAAAAGCAGCTTCTGCAGACCGAAACCGCGCTGCGAAGTCGGACGTCTCAGACACCGAAACAACGAACGACTCAAAAGTCCCCGGTCGCTTATTTCTTGAAGGCGGGTCGTCTTTGTGCGGTCGCAACGAAGGACGAAAACGGAACTCCGATACCCAACGAAGAGGAAGTGAGATTTGTCGACGATCCAGTCGAGGGTAAGTATGTGGAGCCGATCGAGAATGCCGGACTTCCGATCACCACCGATGGATCTAACGCCGAACAGATAGGGGAGAAACTCACGATCTTCGATAAGGACCAGCATTATCTTTCCGTGGTCGTTTTCAAGGACTCGTTTGCGAACTTCGAAGCATTGAAGAACGAAATGATTCGGGCAGGCTTCGAATATCAACTGATCCTTTTTGCGGACGACGAAAAAGCCCACATCGGCCCCCAAACCGAACCCGCGCTGGTCCAATAATCGTTGTTGGAATCAGTCGCATATTTCGCCCTGATTTACGGGCGATAGATTGAAGTCCTCCCCAAAAAGAGTTGACCGCCGGTAAAGCTGGTGCTTTGGCAATCGCATGCGTTAAGTTTCAGCAGAGGTGTATTGATCTAAGTACTGCTGGGCAGGTGGAATTCATTGAGGCAAACCAAAATGAAACAGAGTCCCTTCTTCCCGAATGGCGTGGACTTAAGCAAAGTCGCAGGCACATTCCATGTGCTGTCAGCCGTGAAAAAGCAAAGCTTTATTTTCGATTATGCGGACGGCATACGGAGTGTGCCTGCTACTTTTCCGAAAGTATTGGCCTTAAGCCCCAATTTGGCAAATCAATCTTTAGTCAACGCCCTTCTCCCCCGCGGGGGAGAAGGTGGCCGTCAGGCCGGATGGGCGACTTTCCGGTTCAACGCGAAATCATGTGCGCGAGCGTAGCGATTGAAACTCCCGGCGATTCATCCTGAAAAGATGCCAGAGATTAGCCGGTGGTCGCCGACAGGCGCACTACCGGTGACCTCGCACGAACAAAACTCATCCTGAAGGGATGACAGAAATAACGATTCTGGCACCCGTTTCAGGGTGCAATCGCATGGTTCGACGCAAACCGGTGGTGGCGCTACGCTGACCACCGGCTAATCTCTTGAACCGCTTCGCGGTGAGTCGCAACGATCTGCCACGAAGTGGGAAAACCACGGTGTCACTTTGGGTGCCGGGTCGCGCACAGGATTTCGCGTAGAGCCCACTTTCCGATGCTGGTGAAGCCTCCAACGACAGATCGGCCGTGCACGAGGAGTTGGGGCCGGTGGCAGTGCTGAAGCGGGACTTTCAGTATTTTTCGAAACCTAATTTGAAAGCAAAACAACAGGTCCAGCAAGCCGGATAGGCCATGTGAAAGTCGGCCAGAGACAGTTCAGCGTGGTCTCAAAATGTCGGCACGTTGGCGAACAGGGAGCGGTGTCGGTCTTCTTTACTGGACGAAATCGAACGATCTGGAATGACTACGAGAGTGACGGTCAGGTTGTCGTCAAACGCACATGTCCTCCTGAAGAGGCTGTTGAGTTTTCCCCGGAACTGAGCCATGAAGAAAACCTCTCGATCGCAGCTGATATATATTTTCGCCTGAACGAAGATCGTGTCGCCGAAAGAGCGAAGAACACTGTTTTTGTCCCTGTGTATTACTAATCGTCCTTTGCAGATTCCAGAACTGTCAAAAACGCCTTCTGAGGGATCTCGACTTCGCCGAATTGTTTCATTCGCTTCTTACCCTCTTTCTGCTTCTGAAGCAGCTTACGTTTTCGGGTAATGTCACCGCCGTAACACTTCGCCGTCACGTTTTTGCTAAGCGCTGAGATGGTTTCGCGAGCGATCACGCGAGAACCAATGGCCGCCTGAATGGCAATTTCGAACTGGTGCTTGCTGATTTCTTCCTTCAGTCGCTTCACCAGGGCTCGACCACGACGCTCCGCGTTGGAACGATGCACGATTGTTGACAACGCATCGACGCGGCTGCCTTTGACGAGAATATCCATCTTCACAAGGTCGGCGGCGGCGAAACCGATGATCTCATAATCCATCGTCCCGTAACCCGACGTCACGCTCTTCAGCTTGTCGTACATATCGTACACGATTTCGCTGAGAGGCAGCTCATAGATGATCTGGGCACGCGTTGGGCCAAGATACTCAGTGCTGCGATAGATGCCTCGTCGATCCTGACACAACTGCATGATTGTTCCCACGTGCTGCGAAGGAACGATGTAGCTGACTTTGGCAATCGGTTCGCGGAACTCTTCGATGATCCCCGCATCCGGAACGTCCTGGGGATTGTCGATCGTCATGATGCCGCCATCGCGTTTGACGATCTGATAAGTCACGTTTGGAGCAGTCTGGATCAGGTCCATATCCTGCTCTTTTTCCAGACGCTGCTGCACAATTTCCATGTGCAACATGCCCAGAAATCCGCAGCGGAAACCGAATCCCAAAGCATCGCTGGTTTCAGGCACGAACGAGAAGCTGGAGTCATTCATCGACAGCTTCTGCAGTTCTTCTCGCAGGGCTTCAAAGTCTGTGGCGTCGATCGGGAACATCCCGCAGAACACCATCTGCTTTGGTTTCTGATAACCAGGCAGCGGCTCAGCCGCCGGGTTGTGGAACAATGTTACTGTGTCGCCCACAGTGACTTTGCTCAGCTCCTTCAAGCCCGTCAGAATGTACCCCACCTGACCAGGCCCCAGCTCATCGCAGGCCACCATGTTCGGACGGAACTGACCGATCTCCAGAACTTCATTGACGACCTGTTCTCGCATAAAGCGGACTTTATCGCCCTTCTTCACACTGCCGTCAAAAATTCGAACGTACGTGATCACGCCGCGATAGTTATCGTACTTGCTGTCGAACACAAGAGCCTTGAGCGGTGCGTCGGGAGTTCCCTTGGGCGGCGGGATCTTCTTGACGATCGCTTCAAAGACGCTCTCGATATTCAAACCCACTTTGGCACTGACACGCAGAGCATCCGTGGCATCAAGGCCGAGAACAGTTTCCACTTCTTCCAGAACTTCGTCGACGCGAATGACGGGCAGGTCGATCTTATTCACAACCGGGATGATTTCCAGGTTCACAGCGATTGCCGCGAATGCATTCGCCACAGTCTGCGCCTGAACGCCCTGAAATGCATCAATCAGTAACAAGGCACCTTCGCAGGCGGCGAGACTGCGGTTGACTTCGTAGTGAAAGTCAACGTGTCCCGGAGTATCAATCAGGTTCAGTTCGTAGAGCTGACCGTCCTGATTCCAGTTAATCGTCACCGACCGTGCCTTCACGGTGATGCCGCGTTCTCGTTCGATATCGAGATCATCCAGGATCTGGGCTCGAAATTCACGCTGAGTAATCGTACCGCTCTTCAGCAGCAACTGATCCGCCAGAGTACTCTTGCCGTGGTCGATATGAGCAATAATGCTGAAGTTGCGAATGAACTTAGGATCCATAAGTGTACAAGCACGAATTCAGAGGGAGGGGCAAATCAGAAACAGAATGCTTTGTCTAACTGAACGCTTTGTTGCCCCGATCAACGGGTTGGAAACCATTTGTCGGTGCTCGGGAGCGGGGCCCTGACGCAATTGGTCGCCGACACCAATTTCCGGCGCAATGTGGCGAGAAATGGCCTATCGCGGCAACCGTGTATGGTAGCGCAGGGCGGTAGCATTGGTCGAGCCCTGACCGGGTGGATTCGCAGCGCTGGCAAGAGATCTGTCCACGAAATCGCTATTCTTTCGCATTTCCTGAGGCATGGATGCTAATTTGGGGGCTGGAATAGTCCCTGTTTGCTGATGAGCCCAGTTGGATTTCGCGCCCGCCCGGACGTCAGTTGAGTGAACTGAGTGAAGGAGTGCTGTGCTCCGCTGGCGATGCCAGCGTTCACCAGAACTCAGCAAAGGCGGATTAGTCGGTCCATCCATCTTCCATGACTGACAGTGCATTAACGCCGTACTGCAACACCGACGTTGCAATGAACGGAGCATTGGCCCAGATAACCATCTCAATCGCTCCGCGTCCCCGCACGAAAACTGGTCCGAGCGACAACCGGCCCTTGAGCCTCTTTTATCAGCGATAAAGTGGCAGATACCTGTAATACACCTCCAACGTGAGGACGGACAAACAGGTCTGATAGATCTGGCCGCCTGAACCGCCGTGCGGATCGGTCACCTGCCAGCTCCCGGCGGCTTTGCCTCCAGTCAACTGCGTCATCACAAGCTGATCGCGCATCGTTGCGTTCCAGTTTTCCCACTCTGTTCCGCCACAGTGGTGAAGCGCGATCGTGGCATAGTAATTGTAGTACATGTCCGCCCGGCTCACGCCAATTGTTGAAAGCCGATGGATGCCTTGCTGCAGTGGTCCACTGTCCCGAGGCCATCCCAAATACATGCGACAAAGCAACCCGACAGCCGTCATGCTCGCCGTTGTTGGACTGCCCGGCGTATAGGCGTAGGTTGCTCCGCCGCTGTCAGAAACAGAATCAAGAAAACCTTGAGCCCTGTTCACGACAGCCGGATCGATTTCGATTTTGCCCGACTGCCCGCTTTGTAGCGCCATCACATCCCAGCCGGTTACCGAAGTGTCACCGGGCGACTGAAACGTGTATCGCCAGCCACCCCCGACAGGGTCCTGTGCTCGCTCAATGTATCTCACTGCATTGACCGCATGCTTAAGGAAGATCTTCTCATCTGGCTCCATTGTTACCAGTTCTGTCAGGCACAGAGTGACGAGCGCGTGAACGTACATCGAGTCCGTTCCCTGAACCTCGGCGCCCTCCTGACTGATCATGAAATCAAATGCTCGTTTGACGAGTTCCTTGTCAGGGCCTGTGCGAGTCGTGCTGCCTGATCCCAGAAAACACAAGGTCGCCATCGCGGTTGCCCCAAGAGGAGAACTCAACGATCCTGGCTGCGCGTCTTCACCGACGTCCTCAAAATCCCACGATCCATCGCTGCGTTGAATCCTGCGGAGCCACTCCAATGCACGCGCCACAGCCTTCTCGCTGTCCACAGTTCCGCCAGAATCTTCAACAGCCCGCTTCCGTCCTTCGCCACTGCGAGCGCTCAGATTGGATTGTTGCAGGGCGGCTCGACTGGCCTTCGGCTTAGCACTTTTCTCACGAGGCTTCGCTTCTACTTTTGGCACGAGTGCGACACCGAAGCGATCCGGATTCAATCCCAAAGCAGACTCGTGGCCGGGAACTATGTCTGCGGCATCGTCCTCTTCGGCCATGGCTACATCGTTTGCAGCCATCGCTCTTTCGTCATTTTGTGATTTGTCACCGGGATTCGCATCCACTGGAGATGTCTCTGGTGACAACTGTGATGCTGCGGCTTTGTCATCGCTCTTCTGCGCGGTCGATGATTCTACCGACAGATCAACGGGCGAGTCTCCGGCGCCGCTGTGTTCTAATGATGTTCCTCCTGCTGACGTGTTCAGATCGTCGCCCGTTGCCCCATCGTGTCTCGACGATCCTTTACCCGCGACTTGACCGTCTGCTGAGTCTTGGCGCCAGAGAGAACTCAATGATGCAGCCGGAAGAATCAGCGCAAAGACCGCGACAACAGACACAATCGCCAGGCGTTTCTCGTCAGCAGCCACATCGACTTGGGGAGGTACCGAAGAACTGTCTGCCGTGGGCTGCGCCTCAATCGGCCTGGGTGACACAACATCTGAGGCGACCGGGGAATCAACCACCATCGCGTTTCCGGGAGAAATTTTTGCCTGAGTTACAACGGGAACGGGCGACTGAGAATACTCGATCCATTCATCTGACCCGTCGGCGCGAACGAGTGTTTCGGGTTGTACTTTCTGCTGAATCGCAAGGAATCGGAGTTCGTCGCTGTTGACTGGCCCTAACACGCCTTTGCGATGTTTGTAAAACCAGACTCGTTTCAAATCCGTACCGGGCATTGAAAACTTCACATGATTGGAAAAAACGAGGATCGTCGTAATGGTCGACTTTCGTATCTTCGAAAGTGGATCGCACATGTTACCATAGGTGAGGTACTTTAGGTTTCCATAGCTTAGCCGAGGCGTTGCCCACCCCCGCAATGTCTCTGGCTGAAAAATCACGGATTGATGCAATAACCATCGTTCTCCCTTAACGCTGGATGATACAGGCAACTGTGTTCTGTCGGGACCAATGCGGGCCCGATAATCGTGAAAGAACTGCTATGACGATAACCTTCCGCTGCCCCACCTGCCATAACCGTTTTCGCATAGATGACGAGATGCGGGGCCAGAAAGTTCGATGTCCCGGCCCGCAATGCCGCAGCATCGTGCTGATTCCGAACACAGATGTGACCACTCGTTCGGCGTCCGGTAAATCGGGAAAAATCACGCAATCGCTCAGCGAATCCGGCAGCACTTCGGCGGCAGCGCCGCGGCCTGTCGCATCCAGCAGCAGTGCGATATCGCGCCTCTCGAAGCAGCAACTCATTGGGGGCGGGGCCGTACTCTTCGTCCTTTCCGTCGCGGCTCTGGGAGCTGCCTTAATGTCCATATCAAACAGCGTCAAGGATCCGTTTGCAGATCTGGTCAGCCGAACAGTCCCTCAGGATACGCTACCGACGGACTCTGAAAACGAAGCGACACTCGCCCGTGAGCACGCAGAGGAAAAACGCCGCGATCAGGAAGAACGAGAACGTCAGGCGAAACTGACTGCAGAGGAAGCTGCGAAAAGGAAAACAAGCGACGAGAGAATGGGGGCCGACAAACTGGCGGCCGATCAACAGGCCGAGCGTCTTCGTCAGGAAGCCATGGAGGCTCAGGAAAACGCTGCACGTGATGCCGCAATCGGGGAGGATAGTCCTTTCAGTTTTATCAGGACTAATCAGGCATTTCACGACAGTTATGGACAATGGCTGTTTGAATTGCCCTCGCCCGAAGAGAACTTGCTCTCAGAACCGCTTCCTCTACGCACCCAGGGACTTGAGGTCGAACTATCACTTTGCGACGCAGCGGAAGCGTTGTTCAAAGATAGTCTGACTCAATTGGAACTCTTGCGATCACCGGATGCAGACAGAACTTGGTTAGTCCGCGCGACGCAAGCAGGAACTAAGGTGGAACTGGGCGAGTATACGCTGGAAGCGATTGCTTCCGCAGATTCGAATCCAGAGACGCCAGATCATCAGTTGAGTTTTCGATGGCGACGTGATGCCGCGCGAGAGATATTGGCTGCTGAACTGCTGCGTTGGTGGCCCTTGCAGATTTCTGTCGGTGACAGGTCTGCAGTGTTACTTCAGCGTTCTACATATGTCTCTGACGTGCCGCTGAAATGGGACTCATTGGTCAATGGGCAAAAGATTGTCTTTCCACGATCGTCGGAGATACAATCCATTGACCAGACACCAAACGAATTACTGTCCTTCTGCATTGAGATCAAGCAGATCGACGCAGTTCCACAAACGTTATGCATGAATCTCGGACCGGTTGAGGTCGAGCAGGATGATCCGGAGCCGGTTGATACTGCCGCATTCAGCTTAACAAATTTTGCATTGAGACTTCCCGTTGAGTTCCAGGAGACTGCCCCGGATCTACAGGAATCCCCACTGGGCTTTGGCACTTTACAACTGCAGGCGACTCGCACTCCCGAGCATGGACTAACGGTGCAGCCGAAGCTGGAACTCGCGCTTCGGCTGCCTGGCAAACGACATCTTGAAACATTTCCCGGCGAGGAGACACATCAAGCGTTTATTGTGGTTGCCAGAGAGCCAGAACAGATTCGTAATCTTGGCTCGTCAACAAGCCTTCGGAACATCGCAAAAGAGATGATTCAAACGACTCGCGATAATCATGAATTCTGGCACCGGCAGCCTTTACGCACTATTGCAAAGAAGTCCAGTTTCGAGCCTGCTTTCATGGATCACGCCCGGGGCAGCATGAAAACGACTCAGCAGGTAGTCCGCACTGCAGAACGTGATGCAAATGCTGCCCGAACTGCTGTTGTCGGCCAACAACGAAAAATGGCGGTCATTGCAGCGCAAATGGAGGCTGGGGGCGGAGTGGGCTTAGCGAGGACACTGGACGCAGCAGAGGACGCACTTGTCCAACTTCAAGCAAAAATGCGACAGGCAGAAACGCGACTCGAAGCTGTCAAAAGGCTTGAGCCTGACATTGATGAATACTGCTTGGAACTCAAGCAGCTAATCGATGAGTTTACAGAACAAAATGCGTCGTTATTGCAGGATTTCGATGAGATCAGTTTGAAAGTTGAAGAGCTGCTCGACGCCTCCAAGACCGGCGCCTTTCAGTTACGCGGTGAAATGTCCGCAGGGATCCCGATACCGCATGCCGAAAACGGCCCAACGATGTGTATTCGCTTTATTGAAGCTTCAACATATTCTGTTGAATGAATACGCCGGAAGCTATTAGGCGTGTAGCCCTTTTTGCGTGACGCGAAATCGCGGTTTTTAGCGTCACTGCACAAACGATTCCTGCTGTTGATCCGACAGAAATAACTCGGCCTTGCCATCGGAAAACAGAATCACTTCGTATTCCAGCCCCTGTTCAATCAAAGCATCCTTCACCGTGATGAATTGTGCGAACGAGTCCCGAGAAACGAATAGGCGCACAAACTGGCGAGCCTTGTCGATCCTCTCAAACCTCGCCTGCAGTTTGTGTCGCTCGACGGCATGGCCCTGAGCAGCAATGGACTCTTCAGGCACGGCCATGCCGGAATTGGCTCGCGGTGCAATGCGAGTCATTCCACCAGCTTCAGTTCGAACACAATCGGTTTCATCAATCTCACCATTCGGTGTGGTCGCTCGATAGAGGCGGCCTTCGTGAAGCATGTAGGCGAGGCCAAATTTCTCCGTACGCCGAATCCGTGGGATGCGAGCAGTACGACTGGAAAGCGTCGTGGCCTGCTGCATTTCCTGCAGCAACGCTTTGTGCTGCTGCTGCGTCTGTTGCAGTTTCTGGGCCTGCTGTTTCATCGTGGCCTCCATGGTCAGCGACTGAGACTCATCCTGAGTCATCCCATCAACAACGTCTGTTTTTTGTTCCAGCAACTGTACCTGATTATCCGTAGCCGCCAGAATCTCATTCGCCAGTCCTTTGGATTCGGCACTGGCGAATCGATCCAGCACGTCTTGCTGTTGTGCCAATTGTAGTTCGAGAGCCACCTGCCGCGCTTTGGCCTGAGCAATCTCCTGATTCCTGGCCGCGATGACGGCCGACACTTCTTCTGGCAGCGAAGCAATACCTTCCCGGACTCCACTCTCTCGCACCAGCAACGACAGCAAAATTGAAATGAAGATCACCGCCCCGAACGTGTTGCAGATCGTGTCCAGCAGCAGCTCTAGACTATCAGGAATGACGAGTTTGCGGCGGCTCACTCGACGGCTCCTTCTGGCGGTTCCTCAAATGCCGTTGCATTTTGAGGCAGCAGGTCGAACCCAAAGGGAATACCGAGCGGAATCAGTGTCTCGCTGATCTGATCGAACAATGCGGCAGCATCTGGCTTGAGGAGAACCATGAAGGCCACATCGTCGGATGAGACCGTTTTGATCCATTCCAGTAACTGTCTCACATTCGTAAAGACTCGTGAAGCCCCTGCCTGGCCCAACTGTGCGACTTTGATTTCCTGAGCCGTCGACAGTTCCACAAGCCAGCACGTTTTTGCCGCGCTGTCGTGAGCGTTGTAGATCTTGCGATCGCCGCTTCTCAACTGTTGCAGTTGCTTTTGGATCTCCTGAATTTCCTGCTGCAGCTGACGAGCTTCTTCGGCATCCCCCTGACGCTCCTGAAATTCTGCGCCCACGCCTCTCAGTCGTTCGGCAGAGGCGTCGGCCATTTCCTGCACACGACTCAGATCGAGTGTCGCGGCTGTCACATCGGCGGATAGCTGGTCACGAGATTTTGTCAGGATGTCCGAATCAAGCAAGGCGTTCGATTTAATCACAGCCAATTGATCCTCGATACGCGATTCCAAGGCTGCGGTGTCACGCAGCAACTGCTGAGTTTCCCCTGTGAGTTTTTGGACCGTTGCCTGCATCTCGTCATCCATCCCTGTGCCCGGAGAGACATTGACTTGCAATGACATCATCAGAGTCAGCAGCAGCATGATTCCCATGACGCAGGTGATGATGTCCTGAAATGCGAACAACGAAAAAGGCGGCGCACCGGTACGAGCACGTTTTGCCATACGAATTCGCTTTCCGGTGTCAGGAGGACTGAAATAGAGACCAACGGATCCAACGACGTCAGATCGATCTAGAAGAAATGCGACTAAGCCAGATCGTCATCATGGAATGGCAGCAGACGCAGTCGATTCACAATGTTTCGCGAACAATATTCCGAACAACTGTCCAGAAACTCCTGCTCGGCTTTCTTCAGAAACGTCACCAGCATCTGAATGATCAATGCAAACACCAGCGCCACCAGTGTGGTATCGAAGGCGATTGCCAGTCCTCCTGTGACGTTTTTCAACGCTGGCATCAGGGCTTCAGGCGCTCCGCCTGCGGCCGTCATCGCGACGCCAAATTGTCCAATGGCGATTGAAAGTCCAAGTACCGTACCGATAAAACCCAGGATCGGGATCGCCCATAAGAATCCGCCCAACAGGATATAAGATGATTCCGAAACCGCTTCGTCAGCTTCGGCTTGAGACCGCAGGATCTCATCCACGTCCGAAACACGGCCCAGATTCTTAAGGTTCGACAGAGCAATTGTGATTCGATTCATCAGCATAAACTGACGCGGGTCATCGACCAGCATTCCCATTCGCTCAAACACGTCGTCCACAGTGTGCGGCGAGAGCACGAATTCGGGGTCTTCCGGAACCACTCGCATCCCAAGACATTGCCGTTGCATTCGCAACTTCAGCCACTTAAAGAACAGGATGGCCATCGACCAGCCGGCCGTCATCACGGTTGCATACGGAATCCAACCCTGATCAAAAAACTTACTTCGAAACGTGGGCCACGGCAGCAGTAGCACGACAATGTAAAACGCACAGGACAGCATCAGCCCGGACAGAAACGACAACAGCGTGTTGACTCGAGTAAATCGCTCACCCGAGAAATACAGACACTGCTCAATGTCCGATCGATGCCAGGACAGTCGTTCGGGCAGTCGGTTGGGTTCTGATGGTCGTTCCTGCTTCGTCATCTGGTTCTCTTGATCATGTTTGCGGTTCAGTCGCAGGGCGAAGCCTGATAAACACCGATGTTAGTCGTCACCTGGAACTCGACTTTGGAGCAGTCCCAAAACAACTTCCGAATGTTTCCAGGCCGCCCTTGTGCCGGCCCTCCGGGCCTTAACACGCGCAACTTCAAAACTGACGCTTCGGGTTGGGAGACACGGATTCTATGTCGGGACTGTTCCTTAGGCAGAAGATCCGTGGTTCGGCTAACGCGATCCGGACGTGTTATCTTCGATCTTGATGAAAACACGTACAAACTCCAGGCCTGCCATGGCGGTAATGAAGAAAAACCAAAGCAGGAGCCAGCTTAGCAGCAGCCCCGCAAAGCCAACGAAAATCGTGGCCACGATCATCCATCCCTCGCGAGTAAATCCGGAGGCTGCGACCATAAAGATGTACCAGCCGGCGGTCCCAAGCAGGCCGAGCACGAAGAAAATCCTGTTGATCCCCTCAGAGATGTGCAGATATCGCGTCAGACTCGGGTACTTGTAGAGCGATCCGTCGGGCAACGACGTGCCGCTGGAAAGCCCGAATACGAGATCGAAATAGGACGACGATCCTCCAACATTGCCACCACGACCGCTACCACCGCGCTGAGTCGTTGCAGCTTGATGTCTGTGCGAATCTTCACGTACCGAGCCCATGAATTGCGGCAAATCTTCGGCCGGAAGCCAGTCCGCCAGCGAACTGTTCCAGACGCGATCCGATCCCAGAAGTCGGCCGGTAGCGAGCATGGCTCGCAGCTCATTGGAGGACACCGGCCCCAGAGTATTGCGGCCTTTCGCGTAATGCCATTCATCGTCCTCGTCTTCGGACGAAGAACCGTTAGAGGACGAACGTTGAGCAGCGGTATCCTGCCTCGAATCCGCTTCCGGGATCGCAGTGGCGTATCCAACTTCAGGCTCTTCGCGAGCAGGAGCCACTGACTCAAACAAGCCATCGACCTCACCCGCCCGTGTCCAGATTACTGCATCAGTCGAAACTTCGTGATGTCGTCCGAGTCGCTTTTTTCGGATCAGCGACACGATCTGCTCACGCGAGAACGGTCCTTTGACCTCGCCACGCACTCGAAAATAAAAACTGTCTGACATGAAGCCACTTTCTCAACTCATGAAGATCGCGATCACGACGTGCGTGATCGAAATGAAGTGTCTGGTCTTAGCTGGACAACGCCAAGTTTGGCGACTCAGAATTGCCGAGGTAGTTTACTGCTAATGATTTTCCGTGTGAAACAGGGTCCCTTCTCCCCTCCGGGGGAGAAGGTGGCCGATAGGCCGGATGAGGGGGCTTTCGAGGATCGCAGCGTTCTAAAGCCGCCCCCTCACCCCGACCCTCTCCCCCAGTTGTTTGTGAGAATTCTGTCATGTAACGCCACGCCGCATCCTCAAAAACCTGGGGGAGAGGGGGCAACATGGCGCTGTCCAGTTAGGTCTATTCCGATTCCAAAATCTGAAACACGGGGCGACCTTCCGTCGTTGACGTCTGTCCAACCTCGTCCGTTAGTTTGATCGCGGAGTTGGCATCGACGGTCGCTACGATGACTCGTTCCGGCATCGACGTGGGAGTGAGTTTCTGGAATACGCACAGTTTGTTGCCGCCCTCCAATCCCACACCAGTTTTTAAAAGAATCTCCCAATCTGCTTTGGCATTGCGAGTCAGCCATCCGACCCACCGCAGTGATGGACCGATCTTTTCTTCTTTAGCGGAATCACGGTCAGCCTGAGCCGCGGCGGTTGCGTCAATCATGGTCATTTTCTGTTTCTCGAGGAACGCCTCTGCCGTGACTCGCAACTTCTTCGTCTGGAGGTCTTGATAGTCGACCCAGTTCGTCAGTTTCGGAATACCAGCCCCGGCAATCTCATCCAGCGACTTCTCGGAACGTTTTGCAATGTAGACACTGCCATCAGAACCAGCCTTGAGCATTCGTTCTGCAAGCAGCAGCCGCAAAATTGGATCGAGCTCAGGCTCTTCGTGGAGAATGCGAGTCAGCATGCGGGCTAGAGTTGCCTCAAAGTCCGGCTCTTTCATCTGCTCTAATTGAGCCAGGATAGAGGACGCTAGCCTTGACTGCGGCGATAGCCACTCGTCACGTTTTCTGGCGGCTGCAAAGGGGAAATCGTTAGCCGTCAACTTCTTGGCGATCGTTTGATCGCCGCTGGGCGTTGTAAAGTAG
>JBIIIF010000214.1:0-12750 GCA_044235005.1 Planctomycetaceae bacterium
AGTTCTTGTACCGAACTCCAAATCACGATAAACAATACACGAAATTAGTTTCGTGTATTTTGTTTCGCAAAATATCCAACGGGGGTTTGCATGCTGGATGTTCTCAGGATCAATCTGTGTTCGCCACTGACATTGTCCTTTGCATTAGGAGTATTTGCTCGACTGGTTCGCAGCGAGCTATCCCTTCCCAGAGACCTGTACACAGCGCTGTCAATTTACCTTTTGTTTGCTCTGGGTTTGAAGGGAGGCGTTGAACTTTCCCATAGTTCTTTGGCAGCAATCTCCGGCCCGGCGCTGGTGACGATCCTGCTGGGGTGTCTGACACCGGTGTCGGCCTACCTGGTTCTGCGGAAGATGGGCAGGTTCAGTATCGCGGATTCAGCCGGAATCGCTGCTCATTATGGATCAGTGTCGGCGGTGACATTCATCGCGGCACAGCAGTTTACGGCATCGGTGGGTTCTCCGGCCGAGGGATTTATGCCGACGCTGCTGACACTGCTGGAGATTCCCGGGATCCAGATTGCCCTTGCGATTGGTGCCTTTCAGATGTCGGCGGCGGCGAAATCCAACCCTGACGAATCCGGCCAGGCAGCGCGACCGGTCCGGGAGATCATGCACGAACTGTTGACTTCACGATCCATGATGCTTCTGGTTGGAGGGCTCATTATCGGCACGGCTGTGGGTGAGACGGGCTGGAAGCCCGTGCAGCCTGTCTTCGAAGGACTCTTCAAGGGACTGCTGACAATCTTTCTTCTGGAGATGGGCCTTGCCGCTGGTTCTCGACTGGGCGATCTTCGGCAGGCCGGACTGTTCCTGCTGGGTTTTGGAATTCTGATGCCCATTATTCACGGTGCAGTGGGTGCCTATCTTGGCTCACTGGCGGGACTGTCTGTCGGCGGCTGCACGGTGCTGGCCGCGATGGCGGCCAGTGCCTCCTACATTGCCGCTCCACCAGCCGTTCGTATGACGCTGCCCGAGGCGAACCCGACGTTCTATCTGACTGCCGCCCTGGCCATCACCTTTCCTTTCAATCTGATCGCCGGAATCCCTATCTACTACGAGATGTCCAAGCGTCTCTGCAGTTAATTCTTCCAGGATGTATTCCTGAGGCGGCATAAATTGAGGTTGGGTGTTCGCGGTAGAGATCAATCAGATCGTGACCTCAATCCCGGCTGCGCATAGAATGAGGAGCCCCGCGATCACTCTGTCTGAATCCCCGTGAAGAACGAAAGAGAGTTTCCGTTATGAAGACTGTCCCACTGTGTCTGCTGACCATCGTTGCCGAAGCCATTCTGAAGGAACGCCTCATCGCTGAAGTTCGCAGTGCAGGGGCCAAGGGGTACACCGTGACCGATGCCGAGGGCGAAGGAATCCGCCAACGGCGTGTTGGTGAGATTCTGGGATCCAACATCAGACTGGAAACGATCGTTTCGCCCGAAGTGGCCGACCGTTTGCTGAAGGTGATCTCCGTTGAGTATTTCGAACGCTATGCCGTGATTGCGTATCTTTCCACTGTCAGTGTCATTCGAGGAGAAAAGTATGTCTGAGAGTCTGCGAACTAAGACCGTGTGTGGGGCTGATTCACTCCGATCGACGAGACGCTCTGTGTTTCGCCATGCGATGCTAAGCGCCGCGTGTGGGGTTGCGGGAGTTAAATCTTTGGTGGCCGCTGATGATGATTCTTTAGACATTCAATCAGCCTTCAAGGCACCTCAGACTCCGGATGAGGCCATGAAGTTACTGGTTGAGGGAAATCAGCGTTTCGCGGAAGGAAAGTCGATCTCGTCGCATCGAGACATGAATCGAGTTCGTGAAGTGGCGAACGGGCAAAAGCCGTTCGCGGCGTTTCTGGGGTGTGCCGATTCCCGAGTTCCGATTGAGATTGTCTTTGATCAGGGTTTCGGTGACTTGTTCGTGACTCGAATTGCAGGCAACGTGGCCTCCAGCGAGAACATTGGAAGCCTGGAATTTGGCACGAAGATCCTTGGGGCCAAAGTGCTTTACGTGCTCGGCCACACCAGTTGTGGTGCGGTGAGTGCGACCATGGAAGGCGACGAAGTGCCGGGCCAGATCAGCGGGCTGTTTCAACATATCCGGCCTGCTGTCAAAGCGGCGAACGGGGACCTTGATCGAGCGATCCTGGAAAACGTCCGCAATCAGGCCATTCTTCTGGCTGAGGCGTCGCCGACGATTTCCAGGCTCGTTCAGAGTAAAGAGCTGATTGTTGCCGGGGGCGTCTACGACCTGTCGACAGGACTCGTCACCCCGGTGGACGTCGCGGTGAATTAGCCCCCTTGATTCTGCTCAGATGAAGATTCCGGTTCGGGCGGTGCTGGCAATGGCGAGGACAGCGGGATGTTTGATTTTTCGTTCGGCAGAGATTGCGAAGAATTGTTCGCGGACCCCTTCGAGTTCCCCGATCAGTTCCACTTCATGCTGTCGGCAGATCTCTTCTGAAATTGCCATTGCGCCGGGAAAGATGCCTTCTCCGGTCTGGCCAAAAGCTTTCATCAGAGCGGTATCATCGAACTCAGCACGGATTTTGGGGTGGATGTCTGCTTTTTCCAGCCATGTGTCGATCGCACGCCGGACTGCAGAGGTTCGTCGCTGCAGAAGGAATGGGGCCCCGTTCAGTGATTCGGGAAACGTCTTCTTGTACTTCCGTGCAATCTCTTTTTGAGCAAACAGGCCGACTGTTGAATCGCCAAGAAGATGATTGTAGGCGCGGACTTTCACGGCTGAAGTCACAGGAACGTCCGAAAGTACGATATCGAGATTGTGCAGCATCAACTCACTGAGCAGTTCCTCCAGTGACTCCTCGACACACACGAGCTGCAGGTTTTCGGAAAGTTGCAAAGCCGGTTCCAGGAGTCGACGAGCCATCAGCTTGGGCATGACATCCACAACGCCCACTGTAAATCGAACTGGTCTACCCGCTGGATGGCCCTTGAGCGTATCCATCAATTCTCGGCCCAGCGAGAAGATTTCGTCGGCGTAGCGATAGACTGTCTTACCTGTTTCCGTCAGTTGCAGATTACGACCGGATTTCTGAAAGAGCTTCTGCCCAAACGATTCCTCCAGACTGCGCAGTTGAGTACTGATGGCGGGCTGGCCAATGTGCAGCTTCTCAGCCGCTCGCTGAATTGTGCCCTCGCGAGCAACCATCCAGAAGTACAAAAGGTGGTGGTAATTCATCCAGTCCATGATCGCCCCCTTGAATCAATTTAATCAATGAATCAATACGCAAGTTTTGATTAGTCAAATGTAATTGATCGCGTAAACTTCTGTCGATGGATCTTTGCAGTCAGGTTCTCAGGAAGTGTAACAGTCAGGGAGATTGTGTCATGGTTCTTGGAGAGCATTCGGGAACTGTTTCCGGGCAGGGGGCGTCAGATTTGTCGGCGCCCGGAGAGATTTCCGGGGATTCGCTTAAGGTGGACAGGCCGCTGGGCGCCGCTGTACTTCGAACCCGGGCCAGAATCAGAGATCTGGATCGAGCGACCTGTCGAACTCGCCTGAGCCAGCGAAGGTTCCTGATTCGACTGCAGTCTGAGTCGGGAGGGGATGTTCGAGGTGAACTTCAACGTTATCGAGAAAGCATGATCAACAGTCAATGGTCAGGGCGAGTCCTCGATTGGGACTAGAGCCTTGCTCAGATTTTGTTTTGGGGTTCTATGTGTTGAACGAGGCGAAGAGTCTCTTTGGAAGTACAGAGTCCGCAGGACTCGTCGCCTCTTTCACTACGCCAGAGTGCCTTGGAGGAGGGTGTCAGAAATTTTCATTCGGCATGCATTAAGCGAGTTACCGTGTGACCGACCAAATTCCTGACATCGTTTTTCAACACGCTTTGAAATTCGTCAATCTTTATCCAGTCTGAATGCGTTATGTCGCAAGCCGTCCCGAGAATCTTTAACACCAATGAAATAACCGCGGTGGCAGTCGATCACCAGCGATCTTTGCCGGTCGCTTCTGAAACGTCAGCCAGTGCAGGTTCGTCAGCGAAGTCGATTCAAATGACGGTTTGCGTCGTAACGCCGCAGACTTCTGTTTTTGCCCTTGGAATCTATCACTCGTTTAGTGGCTTTCTGTCCTCCGCTGGAGAAAATCATGGAGATCCTGATTCTCGGCCGCAACGTTTCGTTGAACGCTTCTCAGCAGGAACTTGTTGAGCGACGTGCCCAGTACGCTCTCAATCGATTCTCATCTCAGGTTCGTTCTGTGCAGGTAACCTTGAGCGATGTGAACGGTCCGAAGGGTGGAAGCGACATCTTGTGTCGTTTCAAAGTGCTGCTGCGGAAGAGAGGCGAGATTCTGGTCGGAGACACAGATGTTTCCATCGAGTCTGCGGTTGCGAATGTGGCCGACCGGGCCGCCAGATCTTTGGCCCGCCTGCTGGATCGGCAGCGTGAAAATCAGGGGATTTCAATGTCGGGAGCGGTTGAAGCGTCATGACGATCTTCATGTGATCGTGAATCGATTTCCGCCCGCTTGTTTTTTGGTGACCAGCCTTCCCACTTACCGTTTCGACAGGAATGGCCTGTCAACAGCGTTTTTGTTTTCACACAATAGTGCGGTGACTGAGTACAATGGAATTTTCTCCGTGGACCTGGGTTGCTTTTTTAAGTTTTCTGGCGGGCATGCTGGCTCTTGATCTGGGCGTGTTTCATCGTAAAGCCCATGTGGTCAGATTTCGGGAAGCGATCACCTGGAGCGTCGTCTGGATCGTGCTTGCACTCGGCTTCTCCTGGTTGCTCTATCGGAGTTCGGGATCCCGGCCTGCGATGGAGTTTCTGACGGGGTACGTGATCGAGAAGTCGCTCAGCGTTGATAATGTGTTTGTGTTTGCCATGTTGTTCACGGCAATGAAGGTGCCTCGCCACTGCGAGCATAAAGTTCTGTTCTGGGGCGTTTTTGGTGCGTTGGCCATGCGAATCGTCATGATCGTGGCGGGCGTTGCCATGATTCAGCGATTCCACTGGCTGGTACACGTCTTCGGCGGCATTCTGCTGTTTTCTGCGTGGCGAATGCTGAAAGGTCCGGACGTTGCACAAGAGCCCGGTGATCATTGGCTGGTTCGGTTCAGTCGTAGAGTCATCCCGGTGACCGATGATTACAGTGGTGATCGATTCTTCGTCAGGCAGGACGGAAAATGGTCAGCAACCCCGCTGCTGCTTGTGCTGATCCTTGTGGAATGGTCCGACCTCGTGTTTGCAGTGGATTCGATTCCTGCAGTGATGGCTGTCTCCAAAGATCCGTTTATCGTCTTCACGTCCAACGCCTTCGCGATACTCGGTCTGCGTTCGCTGTACTTTGCGTTGTCAGGCCTGATGGAGAAATTCGTCTATCTGAAGTACGGTCTGGCTGGCGTACTGGGGTTTGTGGGCGTGAAAATGATGTTGATGGATGTCGCTCCGATTCCGATCTCGATCAGTCTGCTGGTCGTTGCGGGGATGGCCACGGCGTCAATAGTCGCCTCGCTCATCTTTGCACCGGGGGTCAGGACTGCAGACTTCCCGGTCTCGCAGGGGGTTGAGTAGGCATTGGCCTGGGATGTAAACGCGTCGCAGATCAACTGAATACTGGCCGTTCTCCAAGGACTGTAAGAACTGTTCTGCTTTATGGTGTCTGCAGGAACGCGGTTCGACGATGCTTCAATCCGGCAGCAGTCCTCGGGGAAGTCCTTCGTGTCGACGGAACGAAGGAACTTCGGATGAGACATTCGCTTTAAATCCTCCGGGGCCTGCTGGAATTCCCCTGAAAGCGACCTGCCAGATCCGCGCTTGCACCCATGATACCTTCTTTGAGGGCGGCGGATTGTCGGATGGCTGACAGCCTGCTAAAAAACACGAGGAAACGGCTTGTCTCTTCAGCAAATTGCGAAGAACATAGCTGGTTTCTCCCGCCTTAAACATCTCTCCCGATATTCCCTCTGAGTTTGCTCATGCTCACTATTTCTGGCCGACGCCAACTGGCTCATTGTGATGGTCATTCCCGACGCCAGTTCCTGAAGATTGGCGGACTGGCGATGGGCGGTCTGTCGTTGCCTCAGATTCTTCACGCCGAGCAATCAACGAGCAGCACGCCGGGAAAGAAGTTGTCCCACAAAGCTGTCATTATGATTTACCTGTCCGGTGGCCCATCGCACCAGGACATGTACGATCTGAAGATGGATGCTCCCCCGGAGATTCGTGGTTCATTCAAGCCGATCGCGACCAACGTCCCGGGCATTGAGATCTGCGAACACATGCCGAAGCTGGCGACAATGATGGACAAGTTCGCCATCATCCGTTCATTGCATGGTTGTCCTGATCAGCATGCGTCTGATCTTTGCATGAGCGGATATCCGATCGGCCCGAAAGGTCGGCAGGACAATCATCCGTCACTTGGTTCTGCAGTCGCGCGTCTGCAGGGGCCCGTTGATCCTTCGGTTCCGGCGTTCGTCGGCCTGACGATCAAGACTCGACACGATCCCTATTGTAATCCTGGCTTTGCCGGGTTTCTCGGGACTGCTTACGCTCCGTTTCAGCCTGAAGGCCAGGGCATGGCTGATATGCGGCTGAATGGGATTAGTCTGGACCAACTTCGCAATCGCCAGAACCTTTTGACCAGCTTCGATCAATTTCGTCGTCAGGTGGATGCTCAGGAAACTTATCGAGGCGTCGATGCTCTGACTCAGAAAGCGTTTGATGTTCTGACCTCCAGCAAGCTTGTAGAAGCGCTCGATCTGGAGAAAGAAGATGCGGCGTTGCGAGATCGTTACGGTCGAGGCAGTGCGGATCCGGCGTTTGGTGAAGACGCAGGACCACACTGGATGGATCAGTTTTTGACGGCACGGCGACTGGTCGAAGCAGGGGTTCGCTGTGTCACGTTGTCATTCGGAAGCTGGGACCGTCATGGTGCGAATTTTGAACGGCTGCCGACACAATTGGCCAAGCTGGATCAGGGCATCACGGCACTCGTTGAAGATCTGCATCAGCGGGGACTTGATCAGGACGTCAGTGTCATTGCGTGGGGTGAGTTCGGACGAACTCCGCGGATTAACAAAGATGGCGGCCGTGATCACTGGCCGCAGGTGTCCTCCTGCCTGTTGGCAGGAGGTGGAATGAAAATGGGCCAGGTGATTGGTTCGACCAATCGTCTGGGAGAAGTGCCACAGGATCGCCCGGTGCATTATCAGGAAGTCTTTGCGACTCTTTATAACCGCCTGGGCATTGATACGCTGAATGCCACGATCCCCGATCAGGCCGGACGTCCACAGTATCTGGTCGACCATAGAGATCCGATCAGCGAACTGGTCTGAATCTCTGAGTTTATTAGCGCAGGGGTCTCATTATGAACAGTCGCGCGATCGGCCGTCTGCTGCCTCTGCTGATGGCGTTGCAATTCTGTTCGTTGATCTGTTCGGGCGATGAACAGCAATCTCCGATCGCCAGGATCGCACGCCCCGATTTGGTGAATTGCGAGATTGGAAATGTGACATTTCAGATTGATGGCCCCAAGCTCTGGACATTGAGCGGATTTGAGTACAAGACTCTTTCCATTGCTACCGGAGACAGTGCGTACGGGGCTGTGCTGAATATCGAAGGTGTTGGTCTGCTGGGAAGCGCACATTTTCTGGACGTGCCGGGTCAGCCAGGGAAGGTTGAGAAAGAAAAAGTAACTGATCTGGCGTTCTTCGTGGACGGAAGCCGCGTGATGCCTGATCTTCCGCTTGCGAATCTTTCCGGAAATTCATTTCGCCTGAAGCGGGCGTCGACGATTCGAGCGGTACGGCTTGAGTCGGAGGTGTTTGCTGAGAACGATGTTCTGGTCGAAACGGTCCGCCTTGAGACCTCGGAGGATGTTCGCCTGAAGCTTTCGTATCCGCTGATGTATGCATGGTCGCCGAGCATGACGGACTATCTGTTTGGAGATGACACCGGGGTCATCAAACGCGGCTCATTTCTTGCGACGGGCGCGAAGACCTTCGAAGGACTCGAGCGCACCGCGCACTGGATGGCGGTTTACGATTCAGTCAATCACTGTGGGGCCGTATGTGTGCTGCTTCAACGCCCGGAATCAGAAGACGTCTGGTTCCAGTACACGGATGCTCCCGGGGTTTATAGAAAGTTGCGGCTGATGAGCTTTTCGGAGAGAACCATGCCGGCCGGCTTCAATGGCACTTATCAGTCGGGCATCGGATTTTTCGATGCAGTGCCGTCTGCCTGGGAAAAGGCCGCTATCAGCCGTCTGCAGGAGCTGCGACGTCTCGGGAAGTCAGCTCCCTGAGGTTGCATTCTCTGGAGAACGCATAGAGAACATCGTATTCGCAGTTGTTGTCATGAATCCTGTTATGGACGAGTTCTTCATGAGATCCCGCCCTTGCCTTACTGTACGCAGAAGCAGGAGTGAGGCGTGTGAATGGGACAGAATCAAGCTCAACTGCTGATTCTGGCGGCTGATGTTTCCACGGGGGTTTCGTCTGCTTCCGCCTGGCTTCTGGTGACGCTCGCGTTACCGGGGCATGCTCGATAAATTGCTGCGGCAGAATTCGTCGCTTCGAAGTTGCCGGACCAGTGGTTCCGTCGTTGACTTTGCTGGAGTGGTTCTCAAGGTCACAGCGATTCAAGCCCTGGCATGGCGGGGGTTCGCGCGTGGTACTTTGTTTGTTCAAGTGAGAGCGAAATGCATCAGGTTGTCGCCGGGTTTGGATATTTTGCCATGATTTTTCTGGCATGGCTGATGAGTTCTCATCGAACTCGTTTCCCATGGCGGATTGTGGTCGCCGGTACTCTGCTGCAGATGATCTTCGCCCTGTTGATTCTGAAGACCAAACCTGGATTGTGGATCTTCCAGACGACTGGTGATTTTTTTACGCAGGTGCAAAGCTTCGTCGATGCCGGAAGCGGTATGGTCTTTGGCAAAGGCTATGAAGAACATTATATCGCGTTCAGGGTTCTCCCCACGATCATTTTCTTCTCGGCCCTGATGGCCGTGATGTACCATCTGGGCATCATGCAGATTGTGGTGCGACTCATTAGTCGCATCATGCAGGTGTCTTTGCGAATTTCGGGGGCAGAAAGTCTTTCTGCGGCGGCCAACATTTTCGTCGGACAGACGGAAGCTCCGCTGGTCGTCAGGCCTTATATTGGCAAGATGACTCGATCGGAGCTCATGTCCATTATGGTCGGTGGATTTGCGACGATTGCCGGCAGCGTCATGGCGGCCTACATCACGATGGGCATCAGTGCCGCTCATCTGCTGACGGCATCTGTCATTTCTGCACCGGCTGGATTGTTGATTGCCAAGGTTCTGCAGCCGGAAGTCGATGTGCCCGAGACACTTGGTGTGTCCGAACAGGAGATGCCGCGCACAACCGGCAACATTATCGAAGCGGCTTCAAATGGCACAGCCGACGGGCTTCAACTGGCGTTGAACGTTGGGGCGATGCTGATCGCGTTTCTGGGCTTGATCGCAATGTTCGATTACGGACTTCAGCATTTCTCCGGCTGGTTGTTGAATCTTGTCGGCTATCCCGGCCAGACGATCACGCTGACAAGTTCTCTGGGAGCTGTTTTTTCTCCGATCGCGTGGTTGATGGGCATCGAATGGAAAGAATGTGCAGCGGCTGGTGAACTGCTGGGGTTGAAGCTGGTGGCGACTGAATTCGTGGCGTATGAAAAGCTTGCTGAATGGAGCCGCCTTGCTCCTGACGCCCGCCCGTTATCAGATCGAGCCGTCGTCATCCTGACTTATGCACTGTGTGGATTTTCCAACTTCGCTTCGATCGGGATTCAGATCGGCGGGATTGGTGCTCTGGCCCCGGAGCGTCGGAAAGAGCTGACGGAAATCGCCTTCCGAGCCATGCTGGGGGGAGCATTAGCGTGCTGCATGACCGCCTGCATTGCTGGCATCCTTTATTGAGTTCCCCACGTGGGCGGCTCCTCAACGCGTCAAACCTTCGATTTTATCGCTAAAATCGTATCAACCCGCGAATCTTCGCATGAGTTGTGGGGTTAGGTCCTGACACGGACGGTCAGCGATGAGAGATCACCAGGATTTTCAAAAGATCTCTCAGGGATTCGTCTTTGAGTCGAATGCTCCCACCCAAATCCCTTAAGGAGAAGTTGTATGTTGTCTGTGCAATTGTGTCTTTCGCTTGCGCCGCTGTTGGCGGGTTCCGAGGCTCGTCCGGAATCCCTTCAGTCTCTGACTGCGGCGATTCCTTATCATTTGATCGCTCGCGCCGAAGGTCAGCTCCTCGTCACAACTCTGGTGCTGAGCACAGACGATGATGATGATGATGACGACGATGACCGCGAAGAGCGTCGAGATGGCGATCGTCGAAAGCAAGAAGGAGGCGCCGCCGAAGGTCGACGACCACATCCGGGTCGTCCTGAAGCACATCATCCTGAAGGTCCCGGACATCCTCACGGCGCCGGCGAGCATCGACCTCAACCCGATCACAAAGGGGCTCCTCATCAAGGGCCTCCAGAACATGGACAGCAGCCATCGCCTCCACATGATCCGTCAGGCCCGGGCGGATTTCGTCCTCCGATGATGGGCATGGGAATGCCACACTTCGGCGGAATGTTTGGCCACGGGGCGCCATTCGATGGCAGACCTGGCATGCAGCCCGGTCAGCCTTCCGGCCATGCACCTGGTAGTGCCGTTTGGACCGGAATCATCTTTGAACTGCTTGATCAGAACCACGATGGAAATCTGTCACGCGGCGAGTTTCAGAAGCTGGCCGACGCTGTTCAGAAATCTCACCATCCTCCAATGATCATGCAAGCTCATTTCGGACCGGGCCAGGGTCCCGAGGGAGATCATGGTCGTCCTCAACTTTCACGACGCGGTGGTCCCCCGATGCTTCATCAGGGAAGGCTGTTGCTTCAGGCACACAAGCCCGATGCAGATCGCAAGCCAGATGCTGATCACAAGGCAGACGGGGATCATCGCCCGGATAGTGATCATCACTCTGATGGGGATAAAGATCGAAAGCCGGAGCGTGGCGAAAAGGAAGATCACCGAGACGATGACGCACACGGACGAGATCGTCACCGTCCCGATGGGGAGCGTGGTGAGAAATCTCGTGAACATCAGGAACCACGGATCTAGTTCCCGAACTGCTGCCGCGTTCTTTTTGTTAAATGCAAAGAACGCGGCAGCTTCGTTCCTCGAGGGCTCGGCCTCCAGTGCGGTGTGTTGATTTAATCCCAACCCGCTGTGTGTGCGAGGGATTGTTGTCGAAAACGCGGCAACCTTGATCCCTCACTGACGTTTCGGGTTGTGAAAACCCATGAAATCAACACGCAGCAGGGGCCGGGCTTGTCGTGTTCGTTGCCCGAAAAGAGATCATCGCGATCATGCCGGCTGATTTCAAAAAATATGCTATTCGATTCATTCCTGTCGCATCGTTTGCCTTAAGCCTTATTGACTCTGGAGCACTGATGTCTATCCCTCGAATCAAATCCGGCGCGTGGAAACATTTCGTTGCGGGAGCACTCTGCGCCGCGTCGTTCGCGACAGTCGATGCCTCAGACTGGACCCGTTTTCGAGGTCCTAATGGCACAGGGATCAGTCCCGATGCGGATCCGTTGCCGACAAGATTCAGCGACAAAGAAAATCTGCAGTGGAAAGTCGCTCTGCCTGGAGCGGGTGTTTCCTGCCCGATCGTTGTCGGCGACAAAGTGTTCGTCTCGTGTTATTCAGGATATGGGATTGATCGCCAGAGTCCTGGCGACATGAAAGCTTTGAAACGACATCTGGTTTGTTTCGAACGCGCCACCGGGAAAACTCTTTGGGAGAAGACGATCGACGCGGTTCTTCCGGAAGATGAATACACCGGCGCGGGAGTGCCGGAACATGGTTATGCATCACATACTCCTGTTTCCGACGGCACGAACGTCTATGTGTTTTTTGGCAAGTCCGGCGTTTACGCTTACGATCTGGATGGCAAAGAACTGTGGCACGCCAGCGTGGGGACTCAATCTGATGACCGAGCCTGGGGATCATCCTCAAGCCCGATCGTGTTCAATGACGTGTTGATCGTTCCCGCCGGTCCGGAAACGCGGGCGGTCGTTGGTCTGGATAAGAAGACCGGGAAAGAACTCTGGAAGTCCGAGAGCGACGGACTTGGTAACGTCTGGGGCACTCCGGCACTGTCACAGATTGACGAGGCTCGTACGGATGTCGTGATCGGCGCACCGAATGAACTCTGGGCCATCAATCCTGCCACCGGAAAACTCAAGTGGTACTGCACAGCGATGGCCACGGATCAGTTCAATTCCAGTGTGGTTGTCGCGGACGGCATGATCTACGCGGCAGAAGGTCGGGGCGGCGGGTCGATCGCCGTGAAGGCTGGTGGCAAAGGCGACGTGACTGCGTCCAATGTTGTCTGGTCCGGAAAGGACAGCAATCGCTTTGCAACTCCGTTGATTTACGAAGGACGCATGTATCTGATTTCAGGCGGAACCGCGAAATGCCTGAATGCGGCTGACGGCAAAGAGATCTTTCAGGCTCGATTGCAGGGCGGTGCAGCCGGCGGTGAACCCGCAGCAGGCGGTGCGCCCGGTCAAGGTTCACCCAGCCAGCCGCCCGTTGGTGGTTTTGGAGGCGGACGTGGTCGAGGTGGTTTTGGGGGCGGTCGCGGCTCGGATTATTCTTCCCCGGTGATTGGCGATGGCAAGATCTATTACGTCACTCGCGCGGGAGAGATCCATGTTCTGAAGGCTGGCGACACCTTTGAGAAACTGGCCACCAATCGTC
>JBIIIF010000215.1:0-12745 GCA_044235005.1 Planctomycetaceae bacterium
CAGCGTGGACGACAAGTTTGGTGCTCAGGGAAAACATCGTCTGGAAGAAATGAGCTGCCTCTTCTGTGAATCGTTTGGAGATGGCCTGCACTGACACGGGCACGTCGCAGTTCGCCGCCATCCTGGCAATATCCGCGTCACTGGCGTCAGGATTTTGGAGCAAAGCCAGGATAAAGGTCTGAGCAAACGATCTCGGATCGAACTCACGAACTCTTTTGATGACCCGGTGCACTTGGTTGGCTTGTTCAGCACATTGCCCAAACAACGCATGGAAGGCGCAGCGAATCTGTGATACCATCGACATGCGGAAGTTCCTTCTTCTGTATGCTGATTATTTAGTCGTAACTAGCCATCATAGAAGGACTTCCGCATTTTCTTGAACACCAGCTTCCTTAAGTTGATGCGTATGTGGTGGCGCGCCGCTGACCAACCGGCTACCTTCCAGAACCGCTTCGCGGTGAATCGCAGCAAGCTTCATCGGAGTTCTAAAACTGCAGTGCCACGTTGCTATGCGAGGTCGCGCACTTCATTTCGCTCAGAGCCCTTTTCTCGTAGCAGCTCGGATGGCCACGCAGAATAATGTTGCGAGGCTGGAGAAGCGTTTTGGGCAGCAAGATGGCAGGGCAGCAAGATGGCAGGGCAATATTTTGCCCAATGCTTTTGTGTCCCAAAACTGCTTGCTTCGGGAGTGCTGCACTTACGGCGCGCGACTGGATTTCTGAGCCAGGCCTTGCAACAGGTCGTTGAAAAAGTCTATCGGAAAGTTCGTGTCGTTGTACTGAATCAAGTCGCGGAAAGGTGGGAGTTCTCCGGTGTGTTGGTAACTCATTACCTTCCCGTCACCCCTATAACCAGAGAAAAAAAGCGGCACGGATTACTCCATGCCCCTCTGAGAGATCCGGTCAGAGCCGGTCGTTTCGGCTAGCGCCTTTATCGTGCCCCACCGAGAACCACCAGAGCAATCACCAATACGATGGCACCAAGGAACAGGCCAATGATCACTTTGCCCGCTGTATCCAGTGTCTTGTGCTGGGCATAGCCTTCAGGAGCGGCAATGCATTGAATGGCGACCCAAATGTTCAGGAGGGGAACGATCAGCCCCAGCACCCACCATCCGCTTAAGCCAACATTGATCGTAACACAGTGAATCAGGGGTTCCCATTACCAGCATGGCGAAGTACCATCATGCGGCGACTCAACGTTTTCTCTTTTGGTGTCGTCGCCCCGGGATCAATCCACCACCAGCATCCGATTGATTGCCTTCACCTTCACAACCTTCGAATAATGATTCACGCTCAGGCCACCTCCGATCGCCGAGGGCACGTTCATCAGTAACTCAGTGCATTCCAGGGTATTGTGAGCCATGAACGCCTGCCGCAGCATGGAGATCTCATGAACGCCGTCGAACGAGGCGACATCGGGAATCAGCACAGGCCCGGTATCAACCTGATAGAACATCTCACGCTCACTCGCGTTGACAACTTTCACAGGGTACTCCAGAAACACGTGTGTGCCGTTTTCCAGCGAATATTCAGTCTGAGAAACAAGCGGCCGATCATTCAGCACGGCATCCACAATCTCCTCGGTGGATGTCAATAGACGCGCAGCGGTGAACTTGTGGGTCAGATTGAGAGCCGTAAAAGCTTCCGAGCAGCGACCGACCTGGCGTTCCGGCTGTTCTCCCAGTGTCGGCGGGCTGAGCATCACTCCGCGATTGTTGCGGTCCCAGCTTTTGATGACGAGAAACTCTTCCGGCGATGCCACCAGACACATGTCCGCAGCAGGATCGTGCCAGACATTCTCCGTCACATGCACCTGCTCGGCTTTGCACGAAGCGCCCAGCACATACTGCGTTGTTTTCTCGCCTGTGGCGGTCGGTTGTGTCAGGCGAAGTACACTCTCCAGTGGAAAGCGAGCGTTGTTGAGAGTAAACGGAGGAGGCTGGCTGACCGTGCGCGGCTGAGTAATCTTCAGGTCGATTCGAAATCTCAGAAACGATCGATAGAAGTCGGTCACTGTTGCCTGCTGACCTGAAACACTGCCCTGCATTGACATGAGATCACTCACTGAAATTGTTCGTCGGTAGAAGCCTGTCACCGGGATTCTGCCTCAATACTCTGTGACAAACAATGTTCAGCAGGAAATCGTTTGCAGCGAGGTGCAGTCGCAGATTCCGGCAGGTTCTGCCTGCCGGGCAGGACTTCGCGGCTTGCCGCGACCTGTGTGCACGTAAACCTAAGCTCTCGGCCGGTATGCAGACGCCTGTTGCACACCTTTTCGCCTTGCGGCGAAAGTCCTTTCCGGCAGAAAGGACCTACTTTCATAATCGTTCGCGACTAAATCACTTTGCAGTGGGGCGCAACGCCAGATTTCTAATTCCACAGCTTCACGCGTGCCCGCAATGACTCCGGCAGCACCTGCTCCAGACAACGTCGAGCTTCCGCTTCGTGCGTACGAGTGCTCAGATGGGCCAGAATGATCAGTTCGTTCTCGAACTTCTCTGCTCGTTCCAGAATGTCGTCGAGATGCATATGGCCGAACTTGTGGATCTTTTCTTTGCGGTGCTCCGGTCGGAAAAAAGTCATCTCCGTGATCAGCACTTCAGCCTTGTAAACATCAGGATGAGCATCCAGTCCCTGCGGTGCCGTATCTCCCGTAAAACACAATAATGGAGTTAGTGTCTCAGCCGCGACTTCAATGCCCTGCATCCGAAGATCTCGAATCTGATCGCCCTTGAGCCCATGGTATTCGGGCTTCAGTTTCTTGCGGACGTCGTAAACGATGTAGCCGACCGAGGGCACCGTGTGCTTCGTCGGAAACACGGTAAATCGATGCTCCCGTGACAGCGTAATTATATCGCCCTCTTTCACGCCGACGAGTTCGCACATCATGCGTCCTCGATCCAGCTTCTGCCAGGCTTTCACCACCCGCCACACGTCATCAACGATCGCTTCCGGCAGGTAGATCGTTGGCGGATCCATCTTCATCATGCGTCGCCGCGCGACATAAACGGGTAACGCGGCCAGATGATCCAGATGGCCGTGTGTCACAAGGAAGACCTGAGTCCCCATGAAGTTCCAGGGGCTTGCTCCCAGTTCAAAACCAAGCTTCAGCTCCTGAACTCGCCAATAGCTCTGGACGGCCGCTCGCGAATAGCCATCAATTGTGAGAGCTTTGTGGCGAACGGTGTCGAAGGGAAGATTTTCAACCATGAGTGCGCAACTATTCCAACGGTCTGAATGCAGTCAATCTGCAGCCTTGTTTGTCCAGCTCAGTCAATCTTTGGTTTCAGCTATTTCGGTGGTGAAAGCAAAGCGGAAATATGAGCGATCAGGTCTGCAGCCGCGACCGACGCCTGAGTTCCGTTCTGCAGATCCTTCACCTGAAATTGACCGGCCGCAAATTCATCTCCGCCGGCAATAACCGCCAGTCGGAATCCTTTACGATCCGCATACTTCATCTGCTTGCCGATATTTTTTGCTTCCGGATAAACCTCGGTCCCGATCCCGGCCTTTCGCAGACGACGCCCCAGTTGTAGATAATCCGAGACTCGGCCAGCATCGAACATTGTGACCAGCACCGGAGCCGGTGTTGTGGCCTTCTGAGTGCGTCCCAGTTCTTCGAGTGCAGCCAGCATTCGATCCAGCCCCAGGCTCGCTCCAACACCGGGAAGTTGCTGAGCCGTAAACAGATCGGCCAGATTATCGTAGCGGCCTCCGGAACAGACACTGCCAATTTCCGGCAGATCCCCCAGCAGAGTTTCGTAGATCGTCCCGGTGTAATAATCCAAACCTCGAGCGATTGAAACATCCAGGGATACTCGGCCCGCCGGCCAGCCGCAGGCATCGACCGAGGCAAACAGTTCTCGCAGATCATTCACGCCCGTTTCGCCGACCTGACTACCGGCCAGCATTCCATCAAGAGCACAAAGGATCTCGTCCGGAGAACCCTTTAACTGAGCCATGTCCAGAACCTGTGAAGCTCCCGCCGCAGTGATACCAACTCGCTCCACCATTTCTGCCGCGACTGCATCACGGCCGATTTTGTCGAGCTTATCGAGGCATCGCAGGATGCCCACGGCGTGTTCACTGAGCCCGCATTTTTCCAGCAGACCGTTGAGCACTTTGCGGTTGTTCACACGAATCGTAAACCGCTCGATTCCAATCTTTTCGAACAGATCATTGATCACGAACAGCGTTTCGATATCCGCCGAATTGCTCATGGTGCCGATCGTATCGAAGTCGCACTGCATGAACTCCCGGAAGCGACCGCGAGCCGGTCGTTCGCCACGCCAGACCGGAGCGATGTGATAGCGTCGAAACGGAACACCCAGTTCCTGAACATACTGTGCGGCAAATCGAGCCAGCGGTACCGTCAGGTCAAAACGCATCGCAACATCACGGTCACCCTGATCGGTGAAACGGAAGACCTGCTTGTCGGATTCTTCTCCGCCTTTACCCAGCAGGACTTCTGCATATTCCAGCGCTGGTGTATCGATCGGAGCAAATCCGTAGCTGCGGTAGACAGATCGAGCGATATCGATCAGATGCTCACGCGCCATCATTTGATCGGGCAGAAAGTCCCGAAAACCACGCAGGGTCTGAGGTTTGATACGCTGTGTTTTCTTGTCGGACACGTCAGAAGGCCAATCGACTAAAATGGGAGCAGAATTTGATGATCTGCGGCATCGGCAGAAGCACTTTCAGCGTCCGCTGATACTGTGAACCTGATTCAGATTTGATGAGGGTAGGATGGGCATTCTTGCCCGTCGCGGGATTGTCGGACAAGAATGTCCAACCTACGTTTCCCGCTCCGACGAAGCACTAGTTTGCCTGCAACAATGGAAGTGAGACACGGCCATCAGCCGAACGGCGCGGGCGAGCTGGAAGAATTGCGTGAGCGTATTCCCAAAGCTGTTCGGGCGTCTCAAACAACTGGTCATAGACCCCGTCATTGTCATATTCACAGGAGTCCGTCGTGTAGTCACGGCAAATCTGCGGGCGAGTTTCGTAGGCTCCGCACATGTGATCAGCCTGCAGATGCTGACAGTCTCCGGGAATCAACAGGTACCAGGACGCACCGTCGACAAAGACCGAAAACGGGCCATGCATCATGTACCATCGCATGTTGTCGAATTGTTCCCAGGTCTTCGGCGTATCGATTCCCATCGCGAAGTAGCGACAGCATCGCGCTGTACAATAGCTGCAGAGAACTTCGCCGGGCTTCAGAGTTTCTCTGGTCACCATGGGTTGTGTGGCTGTTTCCATCGTTCGGTTTCCAAAATTCAAAATTCGAATGGAGGCTGGACATTCCTGTCCGACTGGAATTCGACAGGCACCACGGCCCGCTCAATTCCAGTCTCGATCGTCTGACAGAGTTCACCGTCCGTGCGTTTCCCTGACCACCGGATTCAGAGAACGCAAAATCCTCTCGGGATTTTCGCCAACCGAAGTCCCCCTGATCGGTGATCCGAAGTCAGCCTGACCGTTGGAATCCGCAAAATCCCTGTAAATTCGCGAGTCTGCCAGGTCAGGCCGCATCGCAATGGAATGTTAATGGAACTCGATCCATGAAGCGATCGAGCAGGATCTGCTGGTTGCTATTCCGAACGGCGATACTTGCCGGAAGGAAAGATCGGGAACGCCCAAAGGTTCCTGTCAGGAAGTTTGGGCTAAGTTTGACGGTTATTCTGACGATAACGATTAGGAGATCACCCGACAGGGGCGCGTTGCGCTGTTGCCGGGTGGGGACCAGAAAAGAAGCTCGACGCAAACCCAAGACCAGCGTCGGGAGTTGTCAAAGACATGAAGTCTGTGCCTGCAGGAGGCTGTCCGCGTGAAAACGACCCGATGGAAGCGATCAACGGCGACTGTTTTGCTCGCCGCACTGCTGAGTCAGGGCTGCGCCGGGCCGGGGGCGAGGCTACAATATCTTATTGGTGAAGACAAGACGATCGAGCATTACCGCGATTATGCGACGGCGATCGAGTATCCGACCGAGTCCGAAGCTCGTGATAGTGATCCCAATCTGTTTCGTGCACCGCGCAGAATCACGAGTCTCGAAGAAGTTTCTCAGCGGCACATCAAACTGGACGAATGCATCAAGATGGCATTGTCCAATGCCACCATTCTTCGCGATGACCAGTCGTTTGGGTCACCCGGAAATGCCCTTCTCGCCAATCCTTCCCGAGTCGCTTCGGTATATGATGCCGCAATTCAGGATACCAGTTTTCTGTTCGGGAACCGCGGTGTTGACGCAGCGTTGGCGGACTTCGACCCGATCTTTACTTCAAACTTGCAGGCCGGTAAGTCGGAAGACCCACAGAACACCGCCAATCTTGGTCTGAACGCCGGAGATGTGCTGGACGAAGACACCGGACAATTTCAGGCTCGTCTGGAAAAGAGTTTGGCCAACTCCGGTACTGTTGCCATCCAGCATGACTGGAACTACAGCCAGAACAATCTCCAGCGTTTGTTTCCCTCAGCATACACAGGATCAATTCAGGCTGAGTATCGTCAGCCGTTGTTGGCCGGTGGCGGCACCGAGTTTACTCGCATCGCCGGTCCGATTGCTCAGGGTGTTCGCGGCGTGAGCGGTGTGTCTCAGGGCGTGCTGATCTCTCGAATCAACTCCGACATTTCGCTGGTTGATTTCGAACAGTCGGTGACAACGCTGGTCAGAGATGTCGAGACCAAGTATTGGGATCTTTATCTCGCCATGCAGTTGTACGAGTCTGAGATTAAAACGTTTCAGGACATCATCCAGTTTCGGGACTTCATCTCCGTACGAAGCGATGCACGTGGTCCGGAAGCTGAGGCCGCCAATCGACTTTATGAGTCTGATGCTCGCATCAAGGGTTCGTTGGCCGATGTTCTGAGCGCAGAGTATCGCCTTCGGCGTCTGCTCGGGCTGCCTCTCAACGATGGAGAATTCCTGACTCCTGTTGATAAGCCTACCGAAGCCCCGCTGATTCCGAATTGGGAATCGTCATTGCTGGAATCTCTGGCCAATCGTCCGGAACTCCGACGGCAGAAATGGGAAATTCGCAGTCTTGAGCTGCAGTTGAAAGCTGCCAAAAACCTGTCTCGCCCACGCCTCGATCTTGTTTCACAATATCGCATCAACGGGTTTGGTGACAAACTGCTGGGCGAAGAGGACGATGATGGCCAGACTGATGCTGGCTATGCAAGTGCTTACGAGACTTTGACTCAGGGTGACAATACAGGTTGGGGAGCAGGACTGCAGTTCTCCATGCCGCTTGGACTTCGCCTCGCGCGGGCTCAGGTACGAAACTACGAACTGCGACTCCGCAAAGCCAAATCTGTTCTGCAGGAACAGGAGCAGGAGATCGCTCGTGAACTGAACAACGCGATTCTTGAAATGGATCGCTGGTATCTGCTGGCAGAGAGCGGCGCGAAGCGAGTCGCTGCGGCGGAGGATTTCACGATCACTTCCGTTCTGCGTGAAAAGGCAGAGGACCGAGAACGCACGGTCGATGACCTGAGCCGTGTGTTGGGATCAAAGATCACCAGCCGGGAAGCTGACCAAAGTTACCTCCGCAGCATTATCGAATACAACAAAGCCATCACCGAGCTGAACTTCCGAAAGGGAACTTTGCTTCAGGCCAATTCGATTTATCTGGCGGAAGGTCAGTGGAATCCTGCAGCCTACGAAGACGCAAAACGACGTGGCGAAGCGATGACTCACGCTCTCGATAATACTCATGTCGATGCTGTTCCGTCCGAGTTTACGGCCGGACCGGGAAATAATGCCTGGGAAAGCCAGAGCAGTCCGGATCGTCCTCATATCCCAGGAGTTGTTGACGGCCTTCCTCCTCGTTCTCCTTCAGAAACAACATCGAGCCCAATGTCTGTGCCGGGTGCTCCGCAGGCAGAACCGCAACAGGTGACACCGATGCCGGAATCGGCACCTGCACCGGAACCAGCTCCGCTGGAAATGCCGCCGCAGCAGCCGAGGAGAGTTCCTGCGAACACGACCGGGATGAGTGAGTATCCGCAAACTGGTGCTGTTCAGGGACAGATTCGTAACGCTGTTAAAACCGAGCAGGCTCCTGCTGGACGTTCAAAAGAAGTTCGAAATCGCATGTCCAGAACTGGAAAGGCCTCTTTGTGATCCCTTGATCCGGAGCAACGCGAAATCCTGAATTCCCGAAAGACGAGTCGCAGTGTGGCTCGTCTTTTTTCATTCTGAGCAGTCTCTTTTTTCGTCGAACCAAAGGATAACTTTTGCTTGAGCCGTCGCCGTTGGCTGGGCGGTCAACAGCAGAGACAAAAGACCACCGTAAATCCACCGTCTCTGAGACACGCCCGACACACGTCGTGATTGTGGTTGTAATCGTCCTGTCTGAACCGTATCACTCCTGCAGAAAACGTTGCTGCCGGACGCCGTCCCTTCTCTTCCTGATCCTGAATCCACCCCGATGAGCTCTACTGATCCCGTAGTCGCGCGAGAAATTGCTCGCCGCCGAACCTTTGCCATTATTTCGCACCCCGATGCGGGCAAGACAACTCTGACCGAAAAACTTCTGTTGTATGGCGGGATGCTGGAAACGGCGGGAGCCGTTCGAGGTCGCAAAAATCAGAAGTCGGCCACATCCGACTGGATGGCACTGGAACAGCAACGCGGGATCTCTGTCAGTTCAACCGTGTTGACGTTTGAATTCGACGGCTGTCAGGTCAACCTGCTGGATACTCCAGGGCATAAAGACTTCAGCGAAGACACCTATCGAACCCTGGTGGCTGCTGACTGCGCGGTGATGGTTCTGGACCTGGCCAACGGTGTGGAAAGCCAGACCGAGAAACTCTTTAACGTCTGCCGGATTCGCAAGATTCCCGTGATCACGTTTGTCAATAAGGTGGACCGACCTGGCAAAGAGACCCTGGAGATCCTCGAAGACATCGAATCCAGACTCGGAATTATTCCTGTCCCGGTCAACTGGCCTTTGGGTACAGGCTTTGATTTTCGAGGCGTCATTGATCTGGCCTCGCGCAATGCGTTTGTGTTTGAGTCGCGAGACAACACGCATCGCCTTGCCTCAAAGCTGATGCCGCTGTCAGAGATTGATCCGGAGAACATGCCTCAGGGTATTGTCGCACAGGCTCGGGAAGAAGTTGAACTGCTGGAAGCGGCCGGCGCGACGTATGATCGAGATCGTTTTCTGGCGGGGGAAATCTCGCCGGTCTTCTTCGGAAGTGCGTTGACGAACTACGGTGTCGAAGAGTTCCTGCGTGGCTTTTTGAAACTCTGTCCCACACCGCGCGATCGGATGGGTGACAACGGTCCGATCCCGGCTGCACGACCGGAGTTTTCGGGCTTTGTGTTTAAGATTCAGGCGAACCTGGATCCCAAGCATCGTGACCGAGTCGCTTTCGTGCGAGTTTGCTCGGGAACCTTTCGCCGCGAAATGGAAGTTTATCATCCTCGAACAGCCAAAAAGATTCGGCTCAAACGTGCTCACAAATTGTTCGGGCAGGAACGTGAGACGATGGACGAAGCGTTTCCGGGTGACATCATCGGTCTGGTGAATCCGGGCGAATTTCTGTTGGGCGATACGATTTGCGAAGGGGCTCCTGTCAACTTTGAACCGTTGCCACAGTTCTCGCCGGAATTCTTTGCAATGATGGTTTGCATGGACACCGGACGCCGCAAGCAGTTCGAACGTGGTCTCACGCAGTTGCTTGAAGAGGGCGCGATTCAGGTCTTTCAGACTCCAAGTACCTCTGTTAAGCAATTGATTCTGGCAGCGGTGGGTGAACTGCAGTTTGACGTGGTCAAGTTTCGTCTGCAGTCCGAATATGACACCGAAACAGAAGTTCGCTGGCTGAACTACAAGGTGGCGCGATGGGTTGTACCAAAGGCAGGATGTAAGTCCGAACTGCAACTCCTGTCTTCCAGTCGGCAGGTCGTCGATCAGTACGATCAGATGGCCGTGTTGTTTAACTCCGAGTGGGAAGCTCAGCACTCTCAGAAGCAGAATCCTGAATGGGATTTTCTGTCAATGCGTTTCCGCACAACAAAAACATAGGCCTGTTTCAAAGCCAGAACTACGCCAGAACTTCTGCAATCGGCTCGGAGCCGAAATCGGCCAGCGGAACAGGCCGTGCGCCGACGGTGTATTCGTGTTTGTAATCGATTCCCAGGGCGGCCAGGATGGTGGCGAATAGGTCTCCTGCAGACGCTTCGCCTTCCACGACTTTGTGGCCTTCGGGATCTGTCTTTCCGTAAGCTACGCCTCCTCGAATCCCAAGCCCTGACAAACTGCAGCTCCATGCGCTGGCGAAATGATCGCGTCCAAGGCTCGAATTAATCTGCGGCGTTCTCCCGAACTCACCCAGTGTGATGACCAGCGTGTTTTTCAGAAGGCCGCGCTGTTCCAAATCATCCAGCAGGACCGACATAGAATGATCGAGATCGGCACAAAGCTCCTGGTGAGTTTCAAAGTTCTGACCGTGACTGTCCCACCATGCTCGAGCGACTTTGACAAATGGGACACCGGCTTCAACCAGTCGACGAGCGATCAGGCATTGATGGCCAAATTGAGTTGGCCCGTAACGCGCCTGGACATCGGCCGGTTCTTTCGAGATATCGAACAGCTCGGCACTTGCCATGAGTCCATGAACACGTTGATACGCTGAGTTCTGACTGTCGACAGAATCACTGCGGCGAACACTTGCGAAGCGTCGGCCCAGTGCGTCTCGCAAGGCTGCACGGTCCTTGTGATCAATCTCAGGCAGGGACTCCGCCCTGACGATATTGGGCGGAATCATGCTTTCAGAGAGAAACATCGGAGCATATCGCGCGCCCAGAAATCCGCTGGTCCCTTTGCGACGCCCTTCCGTTGATGTGTAGAGCGAAACGTAGTCCGGAACTTTGCTGTCCAGTCGTCCCAGTTCCCGAGCAACGACGGCCCCCAGATCCGGATAGAGAATGCTCGGGTCCTTCAGACGCCCGGTTTCCATCAGATCCGCGCCGCGACCGTGATCGGCGATTTTCGTATTGAGCGATCGAATGATGGCCGTATGCTGCATGCGTTGCGAAAGTTCCGGCAGTAGCTCACTGATGTGAACGCCGGTCGCGTTGGTCTGAATCGCGCGGAACGGGCCGCCGGTTTTGGCACCGGGCTTTGGATCCCAGGTTTCAAATTGACTGGCTCCTCCGGCCAGCCACAGCAGGATCACTCGTTTGTCCTGGCGTTTCAGTTCTTCCGCGATTTCTTCGGAACGAAGGGCATGAATTTGGCCCATATCGGAGGCAAAGCAACCGGCCACTCCACCCATCGCACTGGCCCGAAGTGCTCCCTGGGAGAAAAATCCGCGACGAGAAAGCTCGTGCTGAGAAGGAATGCACAGTCCGGAAGTGGGTCGATTCGCCATTTTCAGGTCCTTCAAGTCGAAAGATCGTGCCTGAACTCGCCATGCCTGCCACTGACGGGCGGCACGCAACTTTGCGATGATAACCGGCAGATGACCGATTTTGGTAGTGGAAACAGCATTTTGTTCGTCGGGCAGACGACTCCGCCCCGCCTGTGTATTCCGGATGACCTGCACGAATCCGATCTCGGAAAAGATGTTCCGGCGCGGGTGAGTTTACTTTTGCGGTTCTCGTGATACCGTTTGTCGCACAGAACAAGGCGAGAACCTGTTCGTTTTTCCCGTCCTGGCAGTGGTGCTGCCGCCGGGAAGTAACTCATGATTGAATGGAACCCGAATTTATGTCATCGGCCAGTCTGACTCTTGACGGAAAATCCTACGAGTTGCCGGTGATTCGCGGCGTGGAAAATGAAACCGCTGTCGATATCACCAAGTTGCTGGCTCAGTCCGGCGCGATCACGATGGATCCCGGGTTTAACAGCACCGGTGCCTGCAAAAGTGCGATTACGTTTATTGACGGTGACAAAGGCATTCTGCGTTACCGCGGTTACCCGATTGAACAACTGGCAGAGCGTTCAGACTTTGTCGAAACATCGTGGCTGCTGCTATATGGTGAGTTGCCAACGGCCGAACAACTTAAGGCCTTCCGTGCTCAACTGACTTATCACAGCATGATCCACGAAGACATGAAGAAGTTCTTCGAAGGATTCCCGCCGAACGCTCACCCGATGGCGATTCTGTCGGCAATGGTTTCTTCTCTGTCAACCTACTACCCCGGCACTGAAGACGACATTTCCGACGTCAACATCGTGCGTCTGATCGCCAAGGTGCGAACGATCGCAGCTTATGCGTACAAGAAGTCGATTGGCCAGCCGACCATTTATCCTCAGAACAATCTGTCTTACTGTGCCAACTTCCTGAACATGATGTTTGCTGTTCCCGCTGAGGAATACAAAATCAATCCAGTGCTGGTGAAGGCACTCAACATGCTGCTGATCCTGCATGCGGATCACGAACAGAACTGCAGCACATCGACCGTCCGAATCGTCGCCAGCAGCCGAGCCAACATCTTCGCTTCGATTTCGGCTGGCATTTGTGCTCTGTGGGGACCTCTGCATGGCGGGGCCAATCAGGCCGTGCTTGAGATGCTGCAGATGATTCATGACGACGGCGATGACTACCAGAAGTATGTCGCGAAAGCCAAGGACAAAGACAGCGGCTTCCGCCTGATGGGCTTTGGCCACCGCGTATACAAGAACTTCGATCCGCGAGCCACGATTCTGCGTAAAATGGCAGAGCAAGTCCTGCAGGAACTTGGCATCAACGACCCATTGCTGGAGATCGCTCGCAATCTG
>JBIIIF010000216.1:0-12648 GCA_044235005.1 Planctomycetaceae bacterium
CAGAAAGTGCATCACAACTTTGAAATCAATCAGGTCTGGGGCGGCCCTAATTCTGGAATTGACGGCGGCAATGACGGTGGAAAAGGAATCACCGATACTCCGGGCGGGATTAAGCTGCAGTGCGAAGGCCATGACGTTCGGTATCGCAATACGTGGATCAGGGAACTCGATCTGGAGAAACCGGAAACCGATTTCTCTGAACCGTTGAGCATCGAATCTCGTATTCCGAAATCCGAAACGATCCAGCACCTTTTCAATGGCAAGGATCTGTCTGGCTGGTCAGGAGATGAAACACGCTGGTCTGTAAAGCATGGCATGATTCGCGGAGCCAACGAGGACAAAGTCACAAGCAGCACTTATCTGTTCACGGCAAAGAAGTACCGCAACTTTCGAATGCTGTTCGAAGTGAAGCAGACGATGAGCGACAAGCACTCTACGATGCACTCGGCAGTGGCCGCTCTTGGTGAACAATTTACGGATGCCGGCGAGAATAAGTTCGGCTTCAAAGGTCCGTTGCTGATGTTCTGTCATGACTGGGGCATCTGGGACGCTCATCGTCGCAATCGCGTGGCTCCGGTTGGCCGCGGAAATGAATTGGAGAAGAAAGGCCAGTGGAATCAGATTGAAATTCTGGTCCGCGGTGATCGCATCCGTTTCGCAGCCAATGGCGAAGAAGTTTTTGATTTCACGGACAAGCCTGAAATGCTTCAAGCCTGCTCGCTGGGACTTCAGCTTCACAGCAATGGCCAGCCTCAGGAATATCACTTCCGCAGTCTGCTGCTGACTGAGGAGCCTGAAGATCAGTTGGTCACTGTGGTAAAGAAGCGGGACTCTCGCTGAACAATGTGGCTCATGGCGTTGAGCTGACTTCTCATTTTCAGATTCACACGGTCGAATTACCGAAGTACAATAACTGTGCGGTTGATTCTGCTTCGGACAAAGTCGGAGCCTGGAAAACTGCCGATGAGGTAGTCGCCGGGAACCGCAAGTCTCCGAATCAATTGGAGAATTGGGCATTGTGGTTTCAGCGAGCGGAAGAACTCGACGCCGCTCAACTGCGAGAGTTGCTTCCCGGTGCCCCGTATCAGAAAGCGATCGGAATTCTTGAAATGATCTCCAGAACACCCTCTCAACGAGACGTCTACGAAGCTCGCCAGAAAGCAATCCGTGATGCCGCATGGAAACTTCACGAAGCCCGCAAAGAAGGCCGCGCGGAAGGCCGCGAAGAGGGCGTCCGGCTGGGCCAGATTCAGTTGCTGCAGCACCTGCTGAATGAACCCTTGAGTTCTGCTTCGGATCTGGAGGGCCTGACTCTGACAGAGCTTGATGAACGGATCTCGGCACTTCAGAGCCGGCTACAAAAGAATTAAAAAGCAAACTCCGCTGACATCGACCGAATCCTGCGTGCGTTTCTCAAAGTCGCCGGTCCTCTGTCGCCATGCGGCGGTTCACGTCACACGCAGAACAGAACTCTTCACGGCTCGCAAACGATTGCAATCACCATGAACCCCGAATTCCCTTTTACTCGTCTGCGTCGAAATCGTCGAACAGAATGGTCTCGTCGGCTTGTGCGCGAGCATGAAGTAACCGTCAACGATCTGATCTGGCCCGTCTTTGTCGTCGAAGGAACCGGCCAGCGTGTCCCCGTCGCATCAATGCCCGGGGTCACTCGTTATTCCGTTGATATCTTTGTCGAAGAAGCACGGAAGGCGGTGGACCTGGGGATTCCTGCCATCGCAATTTTCCCTGTGACACCACAGGAAAAGAAAACTCCCGATGGCGAAGAATCCCGCAACCCGGACAACCTGATTTGTCGAGCCATGAGAGCCATTCGCGATGCCAATCTGTCCGTTGGATTGATCGCAGATGTCGCTTTGGATCCTTACACAACTCACGGTCAGGATGGTCTCGTTCGCGACGGATACGTTGTCAATGATGAAACCCTCGCTGCCTTGAATCTTCAGGCTGTGAATCAGGCGAAAGCAGGATGTGACATCATTGCACCGTCCGACATGATGGATGGTCGAGTCCGCTCGATTCGCGCATCGCTCGACGAGGATGGCTATCACAACGTTCAGATTATGGCCTACTCGGCGAAATATGCGTCTGCGTTCTATGGTCCATTCCGAGATGCCGTCGGCTCTGCAAAGAATCTTGGCGGAGGCGATAAGCGGGCTTATCAGATGGATCCGGCTAATACGAACGAAGCCATTCATGAGGTTGCTTTGGACATCGCCGAAGGGGCCGACATGGTCATGGTCAAACCTGGCATGCCTTATCTGGATATTGTGCGACGCGTGAAAGACGAATTCGGCGTCCCCACGTTTGCTTATCAGGTTTCTGGTGAATACGCGATGATCTCAGCCGCCGCCAACAACGGCTGGCTCAATCGAGAAGCCGCGATGCTGGAAAGCCTCTTGTGCTTCAAACGCGCGGGGGCCGATGGAGTGCTGACCTACTTTGCCACAGAAGTCGCAACACTGCTCAACAAATAACGAAGCACCTCACCGAGCAATCTGCTTCATGTCCCGGACACGACATCGCCACCGTGTCCTTCACAGGTGTGATGAAGGCTACCGCTGGAGGTTTCCCATAACCGTACTGTTTTGTCCCAGCCACCGGTCACGATCTACGAACCATCCGGCGAAAACGCTACCCCGGAGACACCTCCGCTGTGGCCCTCCAAAGTCAATTGCTCGCCGCCAGTGGTGGCATTCCAGATGCGAGCGGTCTTGTCGCCGCTGACACTGGCAAAGGTCTTTTCGTCCGGCGCGAATGCGACTCCGGAAACCGTCCCCGCGTGACCATTAGTTTTGACGGTTCTTTCGCCGGTCTCGACATTCCGACATCCCCCAGACAGGTCCGGAACGCGCTTTGATCGTGGAGATGACGCGCGACGCAACAAGGCTCCAGAGCAGGAACCTGCAACGGCGAGAGCAGTGTATGTCGTCCGACGGGATCAGGCCGAGCGATAGTTTGGAAAATCTGTGTAACCTGTGTCGCTGGGTGTATACCACGCTGACATTTCTGCGGGAGGACTCAACGGCCAGCCGTTCGCAAATCTTTCAACCAGATCTGATAAAGATGAGCAGGCTCCGCGGCAGAGGGATTGAATTCACTATGAGTGATCCCGGTTCCGGCTGTCATTCGCTGAAACTCACCCGGCCGCAGGACCTCTCCATTTCCCATCGAATCCTTGTGCTCCAGCGCGCCGGACAACACATAGGTCACGATTTCCATGTCGTTGTGCGGATGAGTTCCAAAACCCTGCCCGGGAGCAACGATATCTTCATTCATCACCCGCAACGCACGAAAGCGGACGTGTTGAGGATCCTGATAGCTGGCGAACGAAAACGTATGCCACGTATCCAGCCAGCCATGGTCGGCGTGGCCTCGTTCCCGGGCTTTGCGTACCTGTAACATCTCTAAACTCCTGCGTTCAAAATCTCGCGACAAAAGGGAAGACTTGGCTCGGGAGCCGACCTTACAGGGATTCTGATCAGTTTGGAAAAATTTCCCGAGATGCTCAACTGCGGGTGATTCGAGCTACAAACGCTCGGAAATTCACCTGCTCGATCAGAATTTTGCCAATCCTCGCCATTACCTGCTCACAAAGAAAACCGATTGTCACGTAGAAGTGACTGACCGATTGTGCCGAACCTGTTCGGCTGTCAAAATGTTGACGGGACTCGTGTTCAACACAGCAGCCAGGTCCATTGCAAAGATTTTGGTTCTCTCCTTTCCCTGAACTGACACTTCTGTCAGGCGATTTCCAGTATGACTGAGCGAAAGATTGGTCCGTTCATCCTTGGGAAGCAGATCGGTGCCGGAGGCATGGGCATCGTCTACATGGCCACGTACGTGGAAAACGGCAAAGAGGTCGCTTTGAAGGTCCTGCCGCCCGGACTTTCCGGCGACGCAAAAATGCTCAAACGCTTCGAACGCGAGATTGATATTCTCAAGCGACTGACTCATCCCAATATCGTCAAGTACTACGGTGGAGGAACTCATCAGGGCCAGCGTTGGTATGCGATGGAGCTCGTTGATGGCGGATCACTGCAGGATATTTTGAAAAAGAAAAAAAGGCTGTCGTGGGATCAGGCTGTTCAGGTCGGCCGACAGCTTTGCGCCGCCCTGGAGGTTGCTCATAACGCCGGCATTATTCATCGCGATCTGAAACCCGCCAATCTTTTTGTGACGAAGAAGGGTAAGATTAAATTGGGAGACTTTGGTATCGCTCGTGATACCGAAGCAACCGCTCTGACCGCTGCCGGCAAGACTGTCGGTACCTATGCTTATATGGCTCCTGAACAAATTCAGGGCAACGTACCAATCTCACGCAAAACGGATTTGTATGCGACCGGTTGTTTGCTGTACGAAGTACTGACTGGCCAGACTCCTTTTGTCGCCGACAACCCGGCCGAGATGCTGATGCAGCATCTGAATGATGATCCCTACAACGTTCGTGAGAAAATTCCGGAGTGCCCGCTGGCACTCGATCAACTGATTGAGCGGATGCTTGCGAAAAGCCCTGACGATCGTCCTTATGATGCCCTGGCGGTTCACACGGAACTGACAGAGATTCTGCAGAAGGCTCAACAAGTTGTTTCCGAGGTTTCTCCCGAAGCGATGGCAGCGGCAGGCGCAGGCAAGGGATCAACAGTCGATCCTGAGACTGGCGAACTCAAGCCGAAGAAGAAAAAGAAGAAGAAGGACAATTCTGCGTTCTATGAAAAAACATGGTTCCTGGTCACGTGTTTCTTTCTGTTGATTGCGGCTGCCGTCTTGATGGTTCTGCCGAACGAAGATTCGATTTACCTGAAGGCCAAGGAAGCCATGGCCACCGGTGATGATTCCTCGGTGGTCAAATTTGACGATGCAAAACGACTGTACCTGCTGCCGTACCTGGAGAAATATCCAGAGGGCAAGCACGTTCAGGAGGTTCGCGGCTGGCTGGATGATGCGGAAGTCGCCATTCTTGAACGGCAGGCCGAAAACATGGCTCGTGGCAAACGCGATGGACGAAACCGCCATGAAAAAGCCTGCATTGCCGCCCTGCAGGCTGAACGCGACAAAGACCGCAATCTCCTCGAATCCATCGAGTTGTTTCAGCAGATGTTGAATTCACTCAACAGCCAGAACTCCCAACCGGCGGCTGCGGAAGAAAAAACCGATGCACCGGAAACCGGTGGTATTATTGGTGATCCGAAGTACTGGAGAGTGCTGGCTGAGCGACATTTGAAGTCTCAGAAAGAAGCCCTGTTGACTCACAGTGAGCGAAACCGAATCATTGCAGAACGAATGACAGCGGCCGAGAAACTCCTGGCATCCGACAAACCCGAAGAAGGCCAGCAAATTCTGACGTTGTTCCGCGATATCTTTCGCTCCGAGAGAGATCTCGACCCATGGCTCGATTACGCACGGTTCCGACAGAACGGTGAACCCGCCGAGATGCCAAAACAATAAAGTCGCAGATCACTATGGCACTGGATGAAAACACTATCGGAATGAACGATTCCGTTCTGATCGAAGATCTCGTCGATCAATGGGAAGTCGCTCGGGAACAGGGGAAAAATCTGTCGATCGCGGACTTGTGTCGCCACGCGCCTCATCTGGAGCAGGACCTGCGGCGCAGAATCGATGCCATCGAGCAGCAGCATCACACCTCACCAGAAAAATCAGACCGCAAATCAACAACGGTCGTTGACACAGAAAGCCTCAAATCTTCCAGTGAAATTACCTCGCTGAAGTTTCATGCCAAAGGTGGTCTCGGAGTTGTCTACCGCGCGACTGAGCGCGAACTGAATCGTCAGGTGGCAGTCAAGTTTATCCACCAGAATCTGATCAAGGATCGCACAAGCTGTGATCGCTTTATGCTCGAAGCCGAAGTCACCGGACGCCTGGAACATCCAGGGATTGTGCCGCTGTATGGCATTGGTCAGGCCGAAAATGGTCAACTGTTTTACTACATGCGTTACATCGACGGCGAAACGATGGATGAAGCCATCCAGCGCTGTCATCAGGTTCGCGCTGCGGCTGGCACGACTGCAGAGCCGAGCCTTGAGTTTCGTCGGCTGCTCACAGCGTTTATCTCCGTCTGCAAAACGGTTGCCTATGCTCACAATCGCGGCATCGTGCACCGAGACATCAAGCCGGCGAATGTCATGCTGGGAAAGTATGGCGAGACAATTGTTGTCGACTGGGGTCTGGCGGTTCCGGTGAATCGCGATGATCGCTTTCGCAACAGCGGTGAAATGACTTTGATGCCCAACGCTGGCAGTCAGAACAGCAGTACGTCCGGTGGCGGAGCCGGCACACTGGCCTATATGAGTCCCGAACAGGCGTCCAACCTGGCACCAACTCCGGCCAGCGACATCTACAGCCTTGGTGCCACACTTTATAAGATCTTATGCGGACAGCCCGCCTTCACAGGTGATAATGGTCACGAAATCCGGACTCGCGTGATTGAAGGGCGGTTCACACATCCCTCGGAGATCGTGCGGATCGTGCCTCGCAGTCTGGAAGCCATCTGCCTGAAGGCGATGCAGGTTCAGCCGAAAGATCGCTACGAGACGGCTCTCGATCTGGCCGCAGATGTCGAAAACTATCTGGCCGATGAACCCGTTTCAGTCCTGAGTGAGACACGCGCTCAACAAATCTCGCGCTGGGTACGACGGCATCGGTTCGCGGCTCAGTCGGCGGCTTTAGGAATTGTCGCCGTTGTCATGATCAGCATACTGGCCGCAGCATGGCTCGGGACACTGGCTCGACGCGAACATGCAGCTCGCGAACTGGCCGACGTCAGCCATCAGGAAGCACAAACCGCACGGCAGGAAAATCTTGAAACGACAGCTCGCACGATGGCTCAGGCGATCGGCTACGAAATTGATCTGCGATGGAGACTGCTGGAGTCCGAAGCTCAGTCGGAATCGTTGAAGAATCTGTTGAAAGCCGCCAATACGAATCCGGGCGACAAGACGCAGTGGGAGCCTTTGCAGGCATGGCTTAACGAACATCGCGGTCTGCGTGGCAACGCGATTCAGAATTCGAACTGGAGTATCTTTTCCAATACAGGACTGCAGTATGCTCGCACCCCGCGCGGCACCAGCATTGGCAGTGAGTATCGCCATCGTGATTACTTCCATGGACTTGGCCATGACCTCGAAAAAGATGACCCACGCGTGGCCACTTTGAAGCCTTTGGAGTTTCTGATTCCGAAGCTGGCCGAGCAGGGCGATGTCGTCAATCTGTCGTGCGTCTACCAGAGCACAGCCACGAACAAGCTGGTCGTTTCATTCTCTGTGCCTGTCTGGGACAGTGAGAATCCTGTCGAACGACAGGTTCTGGGCCTGCTGGCCATGACGCTGGAGATCGACGACTTCGGTGTCCAGAAAAATGCGATGCTGTTTCAGGTTGAAGAGAACCAGATTACTCATCATCAAGGAATGGTGATCGCTCATCCAAAGTTGAAAGATCGCAGGTCCGACGCAGAGTTTCCTCGTGTCACAGACTCTGTCCTGACAGTGGCCGAGAAACTCGTGAATGCCGAGACGCCGGAACTTTCCGTCGCATTGATGGAACAGTTTATTGACCCGCTGACCGGAGCAACTCACCTGGCCGCAATGTCGCCGGTCATTGTCCACAGTCGCCCCAAAGAAGTCAGCAATATCGGCTGGGTTCTGGTGGTGACAGAGACAGAGTCCGATGGCATTCCCTGAATGTTGATCGCGTCTGCAATGCCAGTCTCTCTACAGATCTGAATACCCCGACGCTGAGGGGCTGCCGCCGCTGCGGAGGACAACTTCGGCTTTGGCCACGATGTTCTCATCGATCCCGCAACTCCGCATATGGCGAATCGTCTGATCGATGTCATAAGGAACACGTCGAAACTCAACCTGCCCTTTGTCAATAATCGCATAGGCCGCGCGAGGATCGCCATCACGAGGCTGACCAACGCTGCCAGGATTGATCACCTGAGTCTTCTCAAGCCGAAGCTGCATCGGAATATGAGTGTGGCCGACACAAACAAAGTCCACATCCACATGTTCCAGTCGCTGCTGCCATTGTTCGGCATTATCACCGATGTACTCATCCATCGGATCACGAGGTGTGGCATGGACGAGCAAAAAACGATGATCACCCAGAGTCAGATATCGAGTCACCGGCATCTGAGCCAGCCAGGTGAGCTGTTCATCGTTCAGAACGTCGAAGTGTCTCGGGCGCATCGCGGCTGACATGCGGCGAAACGTTCCCCCTGGTTTCACGACAACTCGCTGAGCCACCGAGTGATCATGATTGCCGCGGACCGTCGCAAGAGCATACTTGCGAACCCAGTCAATGCAGGGCAGGGGATCCGTGGCGTAGTCGACGACGTCGCCGAGAAATAAACACGCATCAAATCGCTCATTGATCGCCGCCAGGGCTGGCCAATTTGCATGAATGTCGGCCAGCAGAAGAATTCGCATGGGGCACTCGGTGGTCTATTCGACGAGAACAATCGGAGGATCGCAGGGATGATGATTACTCGTCTGCCGCTCGTCAACGCGACAGGAATCAAGGGGAAACACCCTCGCATGACATCGACAGGGGGTGCGGTTCGGTAACTCAAATCATGGCAGCAGAGCGGGATTTACCGGTTGAATGGCTCATTTTGGGCCTTCGTGCCGGAAACCTGAGTGACATTTGTGTGCACAGTTCGTCTGCCTGAGGGTTTTCGCTACAATCGTGGTAGTCGGAAGATGCAGCGCGTGAGAATGGTCTCGCTGGCGAGCGTTTTTCGTTTGTAAACCGAGCGGTTCTAACACCATAACGCCGGTTATTCTGTGCGGAATTCTGCAGCCGCCCTGGTGTGCGGCGCTTGGTAAATCCGCGTCTGTAGTTCGGAGTCTGAAGACCGTGTCTGGAACTATCGCTCAGCGAAAGTCGATTTTGGTTGTTGAAGATGAACCCATCATTCGGGAAACTCTTGCGGAGTTCCTGATGGGTGAAGGTTTTGAAGTCCGTACCGCCGGAACTGCGGCCGAAGCCATCCGTGTGGCTCAGGAACGTGATTACGATGTCGGGATTTGTGACATTCAACTTCCCGACGGTGATGGCGTAAAAGTCCTTCGCCAGTTGCATCGCATCAATCCAGCGATGTTCGTTCTGATTATCTCCGCTTACGCGACCGTCGAAAATGCCGTGGAAGCGTTCACCGCCGGAGCCTTCGACTATCTCGTAAAACCCGTTCGCTTTGAAGAACTGGTGAAGCGCCTGCAGAGACTCTTCAAGTTCCAGGATCTTTATCGCGAAAATCAACGTCTCCGCAACGACCTGGCTCGCAGCGCGGGCTTTGATCAGGTTGTGGGGTCCAGCCATGCTCTTCAGGAACTGCTGAAGACCATTCGCAAAGTCGCGGCCACAAATTCAAACGTCCTGCTGGTTGGAGAAACCGGCACAGGCAAAGAATTGTTCGCTCGCGAAATTCATGTGGCCGGTCCAAACAAGGACGAAAAATTCCTGGCTGTCAGCTGTGGAACTCGACCTGTCGAATTGCTGGAGACTCAGCTCTTTGGAAATAAAGACGGCCAGGAAGGCGCCCTCGTCACCGCTGGAACAGGAACAGTGTTCCTCGACGAGATCGCTCAGCTCCCACCAGGAACTCAGTCAGAAATCCTGCGCGCAATCGAGTATCAGGAAGTGACACCGGTTGGTGGTGCCAAGCCCGTTAAGGTTCAGGCTCGCATCATCGCGGCGACATCTCGTGATCTGAGCCAGGAAGTGACCGACGGCAACTTCCAGGAAGATCTGTTCTATCGTTTGGATGGCGTCAAGATTCGTATTCCCGCACTGCGAGAACGTCTCGATGACATTCCGGAACTGGTTGAATACTTTATCGTTCGCCATCGCGAAGCCATGGGTAAACGCGTCTCTGGTGCGACAAGTGAGTCGATTCGTACTTTGATGGCCGCTCATTGGAAGGGCAACGTTCGCCAGCTGGATAACGCGATCGAACGAGCCGTCATGATGTGCGAAGGCGAAGAGATTACCCCGAACGACCTTCCGCCGGATCTATTGGGCGGTGGATCTTCATTGCCAGACACCGACGATCTGCGTTCGGCTCTGCGACACTACGAACGCCTGCACATCACGCGAGTTCTTCGTCAGTGCCCGGACAAGAAAGAGGCGGCTCGCCGCTTGAAACTGGGTCTGTCGAGTCTATATCGGAAGATCGAAGAATTAAAGATCGAGCTGTAAGACGGTCTGCAACTGCAATCACTCTGTTTGCCTGACACAGGCCGGGATGACATTTGTCCCGGCTTGTGTCTTTGGTACTCACAACACTCCAGTAACTTTTTCTGGCTTCGCCCGTGAACACTGACGAAATCAAAGCCTGCATTCCTCATCGTGATCCGTTCCTGTGGCTGGATGAAGTCACCGAGATCAGCGAAACGCACATCTTGGCTCGCAAAGTTCTGAAAGAATCTTTGCCGGTCTTTCAGGGCCACTATCCGGCCTTCCCGGTCTTTCCGGGCGTGCTGCAATGTGAAGCCTGCTTCCAGGCGGGAGCGGTGCTGATTTCGAAACTGGTGCCTACGGGATCAGATGAAGTGCCGGTAGTGACTCGACTGAACAACGTCCAGTTCCGCAAAATGATTCGGCCCGGGGAAACCATCGAGCTGAACGTAGAACTCACAGAGCGAGTCGCCAACGCCTTCTATCTGAAGGGCAAATGCTCGGTCGACGGCAAAGTCACCGCTCGCCTGGAATTCGTCTGCACCGCCGCTGCGGTGGAGGCGTAGCGAACTCGCGGCGTGTTGATTTAATCCTAACCCGCTGCGTCAGCGAGGGATTGTCGTTGAACAACGCGACAACTTTTATTCCTCACTGACGTTTCGGGTTATGAAAACCCGGTAAATCAACACGCCAATCGCGGAGTTCACCGGTTGCCAGTCGAGAATGACCGGCAATGGAGACCGTGCCGGTCGGAACGAGTGGCTCGGTCAGGAGACCGGCCACAACTCGATGAGATTCGCCGCGAATGCGGCGGCAGCATATAGCCCCACGCTTCAGCGTGGGGTCAACAAGCATCCCCGTCGTCTCGGCCGTGAATACGGCCGCAGCAGATTCACCACGTCCGAATTCTAAGGCTCCTTCCGCCGCTCCACGGCGGCCTGCGCCTGTTGGCCAAAAACCCCACGCTGAAGCGTGGGACTACACGCTACGCTCGTTCCACGAGCCGCCAATTCATTCGCTTCTGTGTGGCGACTTCTGGCTCTACAGTTCCACCATGCCACTTGACCTTGATGACACCATCGTTGCCCTTGCTTCACCTCCCGGGTCCGCCCTGCGCGGGATTGTGCGGGTCAGTGGAATAGCAACCGCAGATGTTGTAGCAGAGTTGTTTCGCCCGGATGAAAACTCGAACAGTTGGCGCTCGTCGAAATTGCCTCGACGATTCACAGGGCAACTGGAACTGTCCTCAATCATTGTTCTCGTGCCGGTCGCGTTGATGTTCTGGCCGACAAAGCGAAGTTACACGGGCCAGCCGATGGCTGAGTTCCATCTGATCGGCTCACCTCCGCTTTTGGAAGCCACGATTGAACATCTGTGTGAAAAGGGTGCTCGCCTGGCTCGGCGTGGTGAATTCACGATGCGAGCATTTCTCTCAGGCCGCATCGACCTGCTGCAGGCGGAAGCGGTGCTGGGTGTCATCGAGGCGATGGATCATGAGGAACTTCAGAAGGCACTGTCTCAGCTTGGTGGTCGCATGACGTCACGGCTGGGTCAGGTGCGAGCCGATCTGATTGCACTTCTGGGAGATCTCGAAGCTGGTCTCGATTTCGTCGAAGAAGATATCGAGTTCATCACGAAGCACGAGATTGCTCGTCGCTTGGACGAAGCGTTACTCGTTGTGAGGCAATTGGCCGAAGATTCCGCCAGCCGATTGCCAGCCGGATATCGTCGTCGTGTCGTTTTGGCGGGGCTGCCGAATGCCGGCAAGAGTACTCTGTTTAATCGACTGATCGGGCAGCAAAAAGCGATCGTCTCACCAATCGCCGGAACGACCCGAGACTATCTCACGGCTACGCTGCCGCTGGATTCCATGGAAGTGGAATTAATCGATACCGCTGGTTGGGAAGATGCGGCCGATCTGATCATGGAACGTGCTCAGGAGCTTCGCGGTGAACAGGTTTCAGCCTCGGATCTTGTCGTCTGGTGTACTGCCGCTGACCTTTCTGATCAGGACAAAGCAGAGGACGAGCAACTCCGCACGCTAGCGGCGAAGCAATCTTCGGCCATGATTCATGTGATGACTCGGATTGATCTGGTCACGGGAGGTCCGTCGGATAAATCCAACGCTACGACATTGCTGGATGAATCCGACACTACGATTTGCAGCGGGTTGTCCGTGAGTGCGGAAACGGGGCATAACGTCGAAGCACTTCGCGAGACGATTCTGGCCTGCCTGAACTCCACTAACGCCTCTCGCAGCGAGCTGTTGGGAACGACGGCCGTGCGTTGCCGAGACAGCCTGCAGCGAGCCACGCAATCCCTGGATCACGCTCTCACAGCGACACGAGCAAACTACGGGGACGAACTGATCTCCATGGAGATCCGCTCCGCATTACACGAACTGGGGACGATCCTTGGCGACGTCTACACGGA
>JBIIIF010000034.1:0-39581 GCA_044235005.1 Planctomycetaceae bacterium
GCCAAGCGATGTTCATTGGAGCTGGTCGGGTTCCACATTTGTCCTCCACAGCAGGCTGTGGAGCCGAAAGCGGCAGCGGGCTGCCGCAGTCCAAGGGGCAGCAGCGGCCCTCAATGCGAACCGGGGTTGGCATGTCGAAACATACCAACCCCGGAACATCGGGTCGTCCGAAGGTGAGGAGTAACTTCGGAGCGAACTTTTCGTTGTACTGTGCGGACTCCTCGTGTTTCCGTCAGCTCGCAGCGTGTTTACGAGCTGACGTGAATGGCCGAATCGGCCAGTGATGATTCCCTGTCAGGAAACTAGTGTTTGAGAATCCGAGGTGCTTAGCGTGTTGTATAAATCGCCGGATCATCAATGATGATCGGAGTTGACCAGGTCTTGCCGTCGTTCTGATTGCACGAGTTAAAGAAGTGAGTCGCGAAGTACTCAGCCTGATAACCGTACGGGAAGCTGGAATAAAGATGGTCAGCGGCGGTCAGGTTGTCAGTGCCCTGTTTTCCGTAGTAGTGAACTCGACCGTCGCCAGTCACTGACATGCCCAGCGTCCACCAGCCTGGAGTCATCTTCAGACTCTTGACTTCATGGCCGAGGTTGTTGCCACGGATCAGGAGGATCGCTTCATCTTCCTTGAACTTGCCATCATGGCTGCTATGGAACTCGATGAAGTAGCCCGGCCAGTAATCTTCCTGCTTACGCTTCGTCGAAGTGAACAGAAACTTCTTCTCTGTCTCTGTGATCGTTGTCTTCAGGTCGATGCGATAGCCGAAGTGTGAGCCGGAACGATTCTCCCACTGTTCGAAGGGAGGAAGATAAACTCGAGTCACGCAGCTTGGGTTTCGACCCGTGGCGATCGCTCCAACCTTGGAAGAGCAAGCCATGATCAGATCGTCCTGCTCCATTTTGTAGGAGTTGTTGCCCGGCACGCCTGAGTTCAGAGTCTGAATCTTCAGCGCGCCTTTGCTGCCGGGAAGTCCGCCTTCCGGCGTGGGGACTCGAACGATATGGTCGGGCATGCCTCGCTTAGGACTTTCGAACCAACGCTTGTTGGTCGAGAACCCCGTGGGAGAACGAACCTGTTCGTCCTGCTCACGGCTGGCTTTCGCGCCGTTTGGAACCCATTTCCAGCTTTCGTCTTCGAAGTCATCTCCCACCTGGTTCAGCTTCATCCCGGTTCCGGGAACAAGCTGGGCGTGGGCGTCCACGAAGAAGACGGGAATAGCAATGACAAAACATGCGGCTTGAACAAGCCTCAGGATTGGCGACTTCATGTCGACCGTGCCCCCAAAGAGTGAATCCGTTCTGGCAGGGGAGGATTTTCACGGACCGCTCATGCAGACCGTCCGGCATCCTTGCAGGTCGGTGAGCATTCGCGGTATTTCGTGAAAATGGTGCTGAGAGTTCATTTCCCGATTCAACCAGCCGTCCCTGGCCCGTTGTTTCAGGACTCTGCAGACCTATTCCTTCAACTGGAGTTATCGGACTGGGTGTTGCAGATGGCATAGCCATTTCTGCTGGTCGTCAGCAGTCTTCGGCGGCAATTCGTCTCAACACGGCACTTTCTGGCTGTCTTTCCTATTTTGCCTCGTCGGTCGTAGAGGCTGAGGCGTAAGCCTACGGTTCATTGGTCGCATCCTGCGAAATTCTGTTTAACGCCAGCCGGAGGCGCCGGCCTTAGTGCTGGCCGGCGCCTCCGGCTGGGCGGCAAACAACTGAATCAACGACCGCTAGCGGAGACTGGAGATAAGTCGGTTAACGCCTCAGGCTCCGGAATTTAGTCTGCACGCCGGGCTCCAACTGCCACATTTCGTACAAATCCTGCCGGAGAAAAATCGTCCTGATCAGCCCGAAATGGCTGTTCCTGGGAATCCGCGGACTGAAATGCCGGACACAGCATTGATTACGAGGTCCAAACTCGCTAGATTGCTCGACTTCTTTCCGCCCAAGGCCGATAAACGCTGGATGTTTTGTTGGTGAGAGGCTGGAAGTGCTGCAAAAGGCAGACTTCGCGTCTGCTCTTCCGTTTCTGAACACTTGATCAGTCCGCTTTTATCGGCGGCCCAAAGGATGACGGTTCCATGCTGGCGATTGGCAAAACATGGATGGCAAAGAAAGAGGTTGTTGACGAAGCAGGCCGTGATTGGTTTGTCGTTGACGCGGATGGACACATTGTTGGACGTCTGGCAACTCAGATTGCAACCGTTCTGATGGGTAAGCATAAGCCGACTTACACCGCCCACGTTGATACTGGCGACTGTGTTATTGTGCTGAATTGTGAGCGAATTCGCTTTACGGGCAACGCGATGCAGCACACGAAGATTCCTTACTTGACCACAAAGATGGCCAAGAAGAGCTACGACCGATTTACAGGTTATCCGGGTGGTCTGCGTCAGCGATCTGCCGTTGAAACCTGGGAAAAGCGACCAGATCAGCTTCTGAGCGAAGCCGTTCGTCGCATGTTGCCAAAGAATAAGCTGGGTCGTCAGATGCTGAAGAAGTTGCGTGTCTTCGTTGGCACCAACCACCCGCATCAGTCTCAGTTGCCAAAGCCATTCCCGGCTCACCTTTTGCCAGACCGAAAGATCAAAGGCTAAGACTGTCTTTTGGATTGTCTTGTGCTGACAGTCGGTTGGTTTTGATTCACTTTTTCTCTGTGACGAGTTCTCATGAGTATGGATCCATCAGTCTCTTCGGATTCGGTAACCGCACCGGAAGTTCCATCATCACAGCTGCCTGAACTGACAATCGGTTCTGGCGCTGCAGGCACTGCTGTTGCTGATCCAGCTTATCAGCCAACGATCCGTGGTAAAGTGGATCGATTCGGCGTTGCGATGGGAACTGGTCGCCGTAAGACATCTGTTGCACGCGTTCGCGTCAAAGAAGGCTCTGGCCAGTTTGTTGTGAATGGTCGTCCGATGGAAGAGTACCTGCGAATTCAGCGAGACCGTGAAAGCGTTCTTGTGCCGCTGAATGTCGTTGGCAAAGTTGGCCAGGTCGACATTTCTGTTCGCGTTCAAGGTGGCGGAACAACCGGACAGGCCGGGGCCATCATTTTGGGTATCGCTCGAGCATTGCAGGGCATGAACCCGGCATGGCACCATTCTCTGGCTGACGCTGGTCTGCTGACTCGCGACGACCGAATGGTCGAACGAAAGAAGTATGGAAAAAAGAAAGCCCGCAAGAGCTTCCAGTTCTCCAAGCGATAATGCCACAAGATCTTTTGTTCATCCGATTCGTTCTTTGGACATCGGTTTGATATTCATCCCTGCCGGATCACTGTCCTGCAGGGATTTTTTTTGGACCGCTGGCCCACGCGGCTTCGCAAAGCGAATCAAGCAATGCAGGACGCCTATCAATCCCTGATCCTTCCTGACGTGCAGCAGATGCTGCAGGAAGAAGATCTGGCTGGTCTGGCTGCCTTCTGCAAGGTTGTGCATCCGGCGGCCGTGGCCGAGATCCTGGAAGAGCTGGACGATCCGCAGATCTGGTTGATTCTGGATCAAGCTGAACTTCCGCTGCGTGTTGAGATCTTTGAATACATCTCGCTGCGTCGGCAGACAGAGCTTGTCGAAACGCTCGATTCCACTCGCCTGTCGAATCTCCTCGAATGGATGTCGGCTGACGACCGCGTCGACCTGCTCTCGGAGATGTCGGAGGGCCATCGGGAAGAAGTTCTGCGACTAATCGCCAAAGCCGAACGCAGCGACATTCGTAAACTGCTGTCGTACGATGAAGACAGCGCCGGGTCGATCATGACCACGGAGTATGCGTCGCTTCCCGCGAATGTGACCGTTCGTGACGCGCTGGCTCAATTGCGGCAACTGGCCCCAAACAGCGAGACGATTTACTACGTTTACATTCTGAATGAAGATCGACGTCTGGAAGGTTTTATCTCACTGCGAGAGCTGATTCTGGCCAAGCCGGAAACTCGCCTTTCGGAGATCATGCAGCGCGACGTGATCAGGTTTCGAGTGAGCGAGCAGCGAGAAGTCGTAGCTCAGGAGCTGGCTCGCTACAACTTCATCGCCTTGCCGATCGTCGATGAGAATGATCGCCTTGTGGGTATCGTGACTCACGACGACGCGTTGGACGTTGTCCAGGAAGAAGCCACCGAGGACGCTTATCTGCAGGGTGCTGTTGCTCCTTTGCGAGATACCTACGAAGAAACACCTTTCCTGACGATTCTCTGGAAGCGTGGAATCTGGCTGCTGTTTCTTTCCATTGTTGCGTTGATGAACGCCCACGTGATCGATCATTATCGCCAGTCGACTGGCGGTGGAGAAGCGGTGTCGATGGGGCTGAGCGGATTGACGACATTGATCCTTTTGTTTCTTCCGCTTGTCATGGCCAGCGGCGGGAACGCGGGATCGCAATCAGCAACCTTGTTTATCCGCATGTTTGCTTTGCAGCCGACGGACACGAAAGGCAGCCCTGACGATTCCATTGATCGAGCATTGATCCTGCGTGAGTTTCTGATCGGCTTGTGTCTCGGGGTGGCTCTGGCGTCGTTGGACTTTGGTGTGGCGTGGTTGTGGTTTGGGCGAACTGTCAACGAATCGGCGGCGATTGCGACCACTGTGATCGCCGTTGTGATTCTTGGAACCTCCGCAGGAACTCTATTGCCCCTGCTGCTGCGACGACTTGGCATGGATCCGGCGATTATGTCGAATCCTCTGATCGCGGCGATGGTGGACGTTCTTGGCGTAGTCATCTTCTACGAGATCGCTTCATTGTTTTTGACCTGACTCCCCTGCCAACCTTTGGATTATCAAAAGAGGAAGCGGACGCATCTATGGGTGAATTCACTCACTTTACCGCCGATGGCGCAAGTCGAATGGTGGATGTTGGTGATAAGGCCGTGACGCGGCGAATGGCTCGGGCCGAGGGATTCGTGTTAATGAAGCCCGAGACTTTGCGGTCTCTACAGGAACGGAAATTTGCCAAGGGTGATGTTCTGGAGGTCGCTCGACTGGCCGGAATTATGGCCACCAAGCGGACTTCGGACCTGATCCCCTTGTGCCATTTGCTGCCGCTCGAGAAGGTGAACGTGGATTTTTCCTTTGAGGGAACGAAGGTGCGTGTAGAAGTCAGTGTTTCCACGGAAGCGAAAACCGGTGTGGAGATGGAAGCCCTGACGGCGGTGAGTGTTACGTGTCTCACAATTTACGACATGTGCAAGTCGGTTGACCGGGAGATGGAAATCAACACGATTCGTCTGTTGGAGAAGTCCGGCGGACGTTCTGGCCATTTCCTGAGAGATCCGTCCAGCGAAGTTCCTTACTAACAGAGTCCTTAGAAAAGACGAATGTGTCATGTCCACGGTTGTGTCCAGCCGCGACGAACTGAAACAGCAGATTCAGCATTTGCTTGCTGAGGACCTGCTGGCTGTTAACGCGCTGCTGGAACGACAATTCCGAAATCCGAACATGTTCGTGCAGGATGTCGCTCACCACGTTGGTCGTTTTCAGGGAAAACGGATTCGCCCGATTCTGACCCTGCTGAGCGCGAAGCTTTATCCTCTGTCTCATTCGGCCCGCGAGAATGCTTACCGGCTCGCAGCCGTCGTTGAGATGGTTCATACAGCGACGCTCGTTCATGATGATGTGATTGATGACGCGGATCTGCGGCGACATGTGTCGACGGTTCATCGTCGCTGGAATACAGAAACCAGTGTTCTGTTTGGCGACTACCTTTTCTCCAAAGCGTTTCATCTGGCAGCAACAACGGGTGACGCAGAAGTCTGCCGGCTGATTGGCCGAGCCACCGACCGGACTTGTGAGGGTGAACTGAATCAGATCGCGGCTCGACTGGAACAGTCCACTTCAGAGCCCGACTATTTCCGAGTCATCAGCGGTAAGACTGGACAGTTGTTCTCCGTCAGTTGTTTGCTGGGTGCTCGTGCGACCGGAGCGACCGTGTCCGAGCAATCTCGGCTGAAGATTTTTGGTAATCGTATTGGTCTGGCATTTCAGATTGCAGATGACGTTCTGGATTTGACCGAGTCGTCCGAATCGACCGGCAAAGATGCGGCCAATGATCTTTGTAATCATCGCCTGACGTTGCCTCTGATGAGAGCTCTGAAACTTGCTTCAGAGAATGATCGCAAGCGACTGCGTGAACTGCTGTTTTCGTCCGAAGCGGCCGATCATCTGCGATTGCGCGAGGAGCCGCTGGTGCGTCAGGGGATTGAGTCGGCTCAGGCCAGCGCCGAACTGCTGATTTCACGAGCGATCCGGTGCCTCCACCCTCTGCCCAACTGCCCTGCCCGGCACGCACTCGAAGCTATCGCAAAGTTCGCGATTCACCGCTCGACCTGACTGGCTCCAGAGTTTGATAGACTGCTGCCGCTGGAATATCTTCCGCAAATTAATTTGTTGTTGGAACCGGAGGAGAAGTCGCGTGCCCACCTACGTTTACGGTGTAATACTTTCCGAAGATGATGACGAAGCGATTGGTGAAACGTTTGAAGTGGAACAGGGGATCAAAGATCCTCCGCTCACAAAGCATCCAGTCACTGGTGAGCCGGTTCGACGCCTGATGTGTGCTCCGTTTGTGGCGGGGATGTGGTCTCCGATGAAAATGAAACGCAGTGTCAGCGACAAAAATCTGGAGAAAAAGGGATTCACGAAGTACGTTAAGAATCGTGATGGCCAGTATGAGCGTAAGACCGGGAAAGGTCCCGATATTTTGACCAGCCCGCCTCAGTAGATTTCGCCAGGATGCTTCCTGTTTTTTTGCTGCCTCGAAGTGCCACAGACAGACATGATCCATGTCGAACGAATTCTGGAATCTGCTTAAAAGCCAGCCTGGCGTTGGCATCCTGATTATCGACATTGATGGCCTGGTTTTATTCTGCAACAAGCAGGCGAAGCAGATTTATTACGGTGACAACTTCAATCCTGTCGGCAAGACGATCGAAGAGATTGAAGGCTCGGTCTTTGCTGCTGAACGCATGCCTGTCATTCGCCAGGTGATCGAAACTCGTCAGCCCGTGATGTTGCGGCATATTCGCGGCGGTCGCTGGACGGAAGCCATGATCTGGCCGATGGAGGCGGTTGATGAGAAGAAGCCCTGTATTATTTCGGTGACGCGTCAGGGAGTCGATGTGGTTGAGCCTGGCGTCGACTACCGTGTCATCGATTCAAACCTGGTGGATCTCGGTCCCCTGGATGCTCTGACACCGCGAGAACTTGAAGTACTCACCTTGGTTGGACATGGTTCGCCGATCAAAGCGATTGCGAAAGAACTGGGCGTTGCTCAGAGAACGGTTGAGCGTTATCGATCAGATATTTCTCGCAAGCTGGGAGTCACCTCCATCGCAGAAATCGCGAGACTCGTGCAACTGGCTGGTCTGGAGATTGCTCACGCCGATATGCCGCGGCTCAATCGCTGGCACGGCAAGCCGGAGTAGCGTTTCGATCTGAATGGCGTCACTTCGACTTTTTCTTTTCGTTGCCCCAGCGAGGTTCCCAGTCAGGCAGCGGCGATCGGGCGGACTTAAGGTAGTTGCTGATGGTGTCAGCAATCTCCGGATGCTGCGATGCAACGTTGTTCTTTTCGGCAATGTCTGTCTGCTGATCGTAAAGAGCGATGGGTGCATCTTCACTCCCCATGCGAATCCCCTTCCAGCGACCATGATAAAGTGCGGCCTGCTTAAAGCCGCCTTCGTGAAATTCCCAGTACAGAAATTCATGGGCCTTCTGGTCTCCGGAACCCAGCAGAGTTGGAACAAAGCTGATGCCATCAAGATTCGCAGGAGCATCGCCGCCTGAAAGTTCTGCGGCGGTCGGAAGGCAATCGGCGAAGTAGCCAACATGGTCTGACTCACCAGCTTTCACTTTGCCGGGCCACCAGGCAATAAACGGAACACGAATTCCACCGTCTGTCAGACTTCGCTTTGTGCCGGAGAATGGCCCGGACGGATTGAATCGCTTCAGATCGTGTTTGCTCTCGTTGTGCGGACCGTTATCACTGGTAAAAATGACCAGCGTGTTTTCGGCAATCCCCAGTTGCTTCAAGTGATCCAGCATTCGACCGACGTGTGCGTCGAGTCGAGAGATCATCGCGGCTTGTCCTTTGTCCTGGTTCGGCCAGTCTTTGCCCGCATAAGGCCCATAGTCCGGCACGTGAGCACCATCGCCGAGAACCTTACTGCGTTCGTTATTGGCGTGAGGAGTCACCATGCTCCAGTAAAGAAAGAACGGACGCTCTCGATTGTTGCTGACAAACTTCAGAGCCTCATCGGCAAACAGATCGTCCGCAAAATGGCGAGCTTCGGTCGCGTAACCGGCGCCGTCTTCCCCGACATACGTGACGACATTATCGATGGGTTCTCGTGTCTCATTTCTCCAGAGATAGTCCGGGAAGTGATTGTGAGCATGATGTTGGCTCAGGTAGCCGTAGAATTCATCAAAGCCATGTTTGCGAGGCAACCCGCTTTCAGCTTCGCCAACGTTTCCAAGTCCCCATTTCCCAATCAGAGCAGTTCTGTATCCGGCTGACTTCAGCACATCCGCGACTGTAATGTCTCCGTCTATCAGTGCTTGAGCGGCGGGATTGGTCTGGCCCGCGTTTCCTCGAACTCGCGTATGTCCGTGATGCAGCCCCGTCATCAGCACGCTGCGCGATGGAGCACAAACTGTGGCTCCGGCATAGAAGTGTGTGAAGCGAAGCCCTTCCGCAGCCATGCGATCAATGTGCGGCGTTGTGATGACGCGTTGACCATAACAGCCAAGGTCTCCATAGCCGAGATCATCGGCCATGATAAAGATCAGGCTGGGGTGATCGGCCGCGACACAAGTCAGACTGAGCAGGCAGAAAGCTACAACAAAACGCAACAGCGAAAGCATCCTCAAACCCTTCATGAGACGCGCAGCAGATCTGAAACATCGGAGCGACAACGCCTACTCGATGTAAACAAACTCGTTCATACTCAGGATCGTCTGGCAAAGATCCACAAGCGATTGCATCACGGCATCACTTCGGCCACCTGATGTGTGCAGTTCCTGCTGTCGATGCAGGAATTGTCGACTGGCGGCTAACTCTGCATCGACAGGAACGCGACCAAAGGCCAGTCGCCAGGCATCATGTACGGCTTGATCAGGATTGTCCTGAGGCAACCGCTGTGCAAATGCCATCGCGTAATCTCGCCCCTGTGGACTGTTCATAAACATCAACGCCTGTGGCGCGATGGTGGTCACGGGACGCTGGCCGATGCTGACCAGATGCTCGGGCCAGTCGAACAGCATCATCGTAGGAATCAACTGGCTCCGTTTGATAAAGAAGTACACACTGCGGCGTGTCATGTTCTGATCGAGCGTTCCTGGACCAAATTGCCGGAGGTCCATTTTTCCAGAGACCGCCAGCATCGAGTCACGGATTGCTTCTGCTTCCAGTCGCCGCGGAGTTCTACGCCACAGCAGAATATTCTCGCGATCAATCGTCGCTCGTTCTTCGTCATGAGCACCAGACTGCATGTACGTCTGGCTGGTCATGATCAGCTTATGCATGCGTTTCAGGGTCCAGCCATTGTTGATCAGGTCCGTCGCGAGCCATTCAAGCAATTCCGGATGCGAGGGCCGTTCACCGGAGACACCGAAATCATTTGGCGTTGAAACCAGACCACGGCCAAAGTGATGTTGCCACAAACGGTTCACCATCACACGAGCAGCCAGGCTTCCGGCACCGCGTTCGGCATCCGTCATCCAGTGAGCCAGGGAGGCTCGCTTGAACGTTGTCCGAGTCCAGCCTTCTGGCGGCTTCAGTTCCCAGTTGCTGAGTTCTTTACCGGCCGGAGCCAGCACTTGCAGGAATCCAGCAGCGACAACTTCCTGCTTCTGATGCACATCGCCGCGTTTCAGCAAATGTGTTTCCGGATAGAAGTGCGGAAAGCCTCGATCATCCGCATGATGGCTCATGTGCGGCAGACCTTCACTGGTCACCATGACTCTGGCTTTTTGCAGCCCCGGGCCCTTGAGCTCCAGTTCGCGCACAGCCTGAGTGATTGCGATCATTTCCGGGTCGGTCGTCGCGAACCACTCCAGCCCAGTCTTCCATTCGTCCGATGTTTCATCGACCGACTTTCGCAGCGTCTCTAAAGCATGCAGGACCTTGGCGTCCGGACCCGTGCTGCCGACTTCCGGGGTTGGTTGAACTTGATCAGAAACCGATACCCGGAATCGTCCCAGCGTATGATTCGGATTCGGATGATTCATGCTCAGCGTGATCGTCCATCGCGCTCCATCGGCGTGGGAGACCGGGTCGTCGAAGTCAAAAACAGCCGCTTGATCTTTGCCGATACCTCCGGCGTCCACAGCCCAGCCGGACGTTTGATTGTCATCAATGGAGGCCGCAACAGACAGATCACCTGCGTTCTGTTGATGAGTTGCGCGAGCCGCCACGAGCTTGATCGGGGCTGTAGACGAAGATGCGTCGGCAGACTTATCTGCCGTCAGTGGAGTGGCCACAACATGCAGATCGCACACGACGAAGTTTCCATTGCCCGCACGGCCTGGGCCTTTCTGCGGAAGCGAATCATCAGCCAAAGCTTCCAGACGAATCGCACGAATTCCAGGCCGATGAGATTCCGCGACAATCGTGATGACTTCCCTGGCCGGAGTTGTGCCGGTGGCGAGGAAGGAGGAATCTCTCTGCGGCGTGAACTTCGTGCCGGCTGACGATTCAACAGACACCACGTGAAGCGTCTCCCACGGGCCTTGCGGTTCACTCGATGGCGCTGTCTTCAGCCATTCGCGAAACTTTGCGGGCAACTTGGTCGTCTGAAATTCTGTTGCTGTCTGCTTTCGGGCGGCGAGCTGTGCATCGAATTCGCTCTGACGTTTCTTGTTGGCTTCCGGGTCCAGATCGAGATCTGTTTCAGAACGAATCGCTCGCCCAAACGTTGCGGCAAGACGGTAATAGTCACGCGACGGAATGGGGTCGAATTTGTGATCATGACAGCGAGCACATCCCACTGACAGCCCAAGAAACGAAACGCCCGTTGTCATCACCATGTCGTCGAGTTCATCATACCGAGCCGATTCAAATTCGGCTTCGGTGAGCTGAGTTGGAAACGCACCGGCACCCAGAAAGCCCGTGGCCATCATTGCCAACGGATTCTCCGGAGCCAATTCATCACCGGCCAGTTGCCATTGCACAAACTTGTCATAGGGCAGATCGTTGTTGAATGCCTGAATGAGAAAGTCACGATAGTGATAGGCATTCGGTCGATCGTAATCCTGTTCATAGCCATGAGATTCCGCGAACCTCGCTACATCAATCCAATGGCGTGCCCAGCGTTCACCGTATTGCGGTGATTCGAGCAGTCGATCGACAAGCTTTGGCCAGGCATCCAAATCAGGGTCATTGACGAACTGATCAACTTGTTCCGGAGTAGGTGGCAGCCCAAGCAGTCCGAAGTAAGCGCGGCGGATCAGAATTCGGCGATCAGTGTTGGCGTTTGGAGTGAGCTTTTCTGCTTCCTGACGTGTGCGGATGAAGCGGTCGATGGGAGTTCGACACCATTCGGCGTCAACGGGAGTTGGCACAGACACTTTCTGCAACGGGCGAAACGCCCAGAATTCTCGATCGCTGTCCTTCACCTGCATTTCAAGTTTTGGGCCGGTTGCTTTTTCAGCCAGCGGCGCGTCATAAGGCGCGCCGAGATTGATCCATTGGCGAAGCTGTTCAATCTCAGCCTCAGAGAGTTTCGGAGCCTTCAAGGGCATGTGCGGTTCGGCCGAATGAGTAATCAAGGCGATCAGATGACTGTCATCCGCCGAGTCCGTCACGAAGCCACTGGCCAGCAGGACTTCTCGTGAGGAGAGATCGAAATCACCTTTTGTGGATTTGCCTCCATGACAATCCAGACAATGCTTCGTCAACGTGGCTCGCACGGACGACTTGAACAGCGCTAAGCCCTTCTTCGCTCGTTCCGGATGATCGGGCGGAACACTTTTCGGTTGCGGAGTGCTGGGAGTCGGAGCCGATTTTGATTCGTCGCCGTTTGCAATGCTTGTCAGGCAGATCAGAAGGGGAAGAAAAACTGCAGGCAGGCAGGACCGCATCGCAGAAACTCCTTGGGGCAGGAAACCGCCGTCAGCGCACGGGACACTGGCGGAAGATCAGTGGAAGGGTCATCATACCGCTGGTATCACCACAGGAACAGATACTCGCCGTATTCGCGCGGAGGAAAGTGGTCCCATGACCGAAATTCGGAACTCTGATCGTCGCTGGATCTTTTCTTTGGCCCTGCCCTTCGCGTGCATGACGCTGGGTGTCTCATCCGCGCGCTTGTTGGCGGAACCGCCCGATTTTAATCGTGACGTTCGACCAATTTTGGCCGACAAATGTTTCTCCTGCCACGGTCCAGACAGCAAACATCGAGAAGCAGAGTTGCGGCTGGATGCTGAAGACTCGAATCGAGCTGCCAACATCATCGTGGCAGGATATCCTGACGAGAGCCAGATGATTCAACGTCTGGTGACGACCAATCCTGAAGAACGAATGCCGCCGCTGAAAACGGGCAAGCAACTGACTGATCAGGAGATTCAGGTGCTCCGCCGTTGGATTGAGTCTGGTGCTCAGTTTGCTCCGCATTGGGCTTACGTGGCTCCTCGTCGCACGCCGATGCCGAGTGATTCCCCCGAAGACAATTTGATCGATGCTTTCATCGCCGCCGAGTTGAAAAAGCAAGGCTTGCAGCTCGCGCCAGAAGCCGATCGGCGGACGCTGATTCGCCGACTTAATTTTGATCTCTTGGGCCTTCCACCTGCGCCCGATGACGTTGATGCCTTTGTGAAGCTGAATGATTCCAATGCATGGCTGCAGTCTGTTGAACGTTTGTTGAACAGGGAGCACTACGGAGAACGGATGGCCGTCTTCTGGCTGGATCTGGTTCGCTATGCCGACACTGTTGGTTATCACGGAGATCAGGATCACAATTCGTCGCCGTATCGCGATTACGTGATTGATGCGTTCAACTTAAACATTCCGTTCGACCAGTTTACTCGCGAACAATTGGCCGGCGATCTGCTTCCGAATTCCACTGAAGATCAGACAACCGCAACCTGCTACAACCGACTTCTGCAGACATCCCACGAAGGCGGAGTGCAGCCGAAGGAGTATCTGACGATGTATCAGGCGGATCGGATTCGCAATCTGTCGGCCGTCTGGATGGGAGCAACAGTCGGATGTGCGCAGTGTCATGATCACAAGTTCGATCCCTATACGGCCCAGGATTTTTATTCTTTGGCGGCGTTCTTTGCTGACATCGATGAGGAACGCCATCTGCGAGGCGACGGCGGGGATACTTTGCCAACACGGCGCCAGCCGGAGATTCCTGTTCACACGCGACGTGAGCGACAACAGATCAAGAATCTGCAGGAACAGATTGCAACGCTGGAAGGAGTGACTGATGGAGCATCACGCCAGACGCTTGAGCAGTTGAAGGCACAATTGGCGGCGGCCGAAAAACAGAAACGGGCCGTGATGATCACACAGGCGCTCGAAGCACCGCGAACAGTGCGAGTACTTCCGCGTGGCAATTGGCTCGATGAAAGCGGTCCGATCGTCGAGCCAGCGGTTCCGGCCTTTCTGGGAATGCTCGATGTGCCTCGCCGAGCGAATCGTCTGGATCTGGCGAACTGGTTGGTCGATTCTGAGCGCGGCATCGGCAAGTTGACCGCTCGAGTTTTCGTGAATCGAGTTTGGGCGTTGTTCTTTGGGGCTGGCCTTTGTCGTACTCAGGAAGATTTCGGCGGACAAGGCGAGGCTCCGGATTATCCCGAGTTGCTGGATGCGCTGGCTCTGGATTTCATCGAACATGGCTGGGATGTGAAACATCTTGTCCGCACGATTGTGATGAGCCGTACCTACCGGCAGTCGTCGGTAGCGTCACCGGAACTCATGGAGAAGGATCCGGACAATCGCTTGCTGGCTCGACAGGGTCATTGGCGTCTCCCGGCCGAAGCGGTACGAGATACAGCGTTGGCCGTGTCCGGGTTGCTGAATCGCAAAGTGGGAGGTCCGAGCGTTCGACCTTATCAGCCGGCTGGTTACTATCGCCATCTCAATTTTCCCAAGCGCGAATATGCCAGTGACACGAATGATTCTCAATGGCGTCGCGGAGTTTACGTGCATTGGCAGCGACAGTTTCTGCATCCCATGATGAAAGCTTTTGATGCGCCGAGCCGTGAAGAATGTACGGCGACGCGACCGCGATCGAATACGCCGCTGGCGGCTTTGGTGCTGCTCAATGATCCGACGTTTATTGAATGTGCAAAGGCACTGGCGATCAGCACTTTGACGAATGCCCAGGCGGGCACCAGTGATGCTGATCGAATTCAATATGCGTTCCGGCAGGTGACCAGTCGCGTTCCGGATGAGAAAGAATCAGCCACATTGATGAGTCTGCTCCAGCAGGACCGGGATGAGTTTCAGAAGTCTCCGGAGTCCGCCACAAAGATCTATCAGATTGGATTACTGCCGAAGAATTCGTCAGTCGATCCTGTAGAGTTGGCCGCATGGACATCGGTCTGTCGTGCCATTTTGAATCTCAGCGAGACGTATTCACGGGAGTAATGTCATGAGTGCTTCAAATCTCCATCGTCGCGCGTTTTTGTCGTCGTCAGGATTGGGCCTGGGTTCTGTGGCGCTGAGTTCGCTCATGGCTCTGGATCAGTGTCGAGCCGCTGGCAGCGACCGTTGGCTGGGAATCCCTTCGATTCGGCAGCAGATGGCGAAGGCCAAGCGAGTGATCTACTTGTACATGTCGGGCGGTCCGAGTCATCTGGAAACGTTCGACTATAAGCCGCGATTGAATGAACTTGACGGCAAGCCGATGCCGGAATCCTTTACAAAAGGCCAGCCGATTGCGCAATTGCAGGGTCAGCAGTTGCGAGTACAAGGACATCTGACGAAGTTCCGCCAGTATGGTCAAAGCGGCCAATGGATCAGTGACTTCCTGCCGTGGCATGGCAAACTGGCCGACGATATCACCATCATTCGCTCGATGGTGACCGACCAGATTAATCACGACCCCGCGCATACGGTGATGAATACTGGCACCGCGTTGAGTGGTCGACCCAGCATGGGAAGCTGGATCACTTATGGTTTGGGCAGCGAAGCGGAAGATCTGCCGGGGTTTGTTGTGATGACCAGTTTCGCCGGAAGAAATCCTCAGCCGATTTCGCAACGCATGTGGGGCAACGGATTTCTGCCGGGACGATTTCAGGGCGTCGAGTTCAACTCGAGCGGTGATCCGGTGAACTACCTGAAGAACCCGGACGGGATTTCGGCAACACAACAGCGATCTTTGGTCAACACGGTTGCAGCTCTCGATCGACATCGAAATCACGACCAACAACGAAGCGATGTGGAGACTCGGATTGCTCAATACGAGATGGCCTTTCGCATGCAGGCCAGCGTTCCGGAGCTGATGGACATCTCGGGAGAATCCAAAGAGGTGCTGGAGTTGTACGGAGCAACTCCGGGCGACGGATCATTCGCCTCCAACTGTCTGACGGCTCGTCGATTAGCTGAACGCGGGGTAAGGTTTATCCAGTTGTATCATCGAGACTGGGATCATCATGGTGATCTTGTTCGCTACATGGACATCTGCTGCGGCGCAACGGATCGGGCGACGTGGGCTTTGGTGACGGATTTGAAACGGCGTGGAATGCTGGACGACACTTTGATCGTCTGGGGTGGAGAATTCGGACGAACGCCGATGTTTCAGGGGAAAGGTGGCCCGGGCCGCGATCATCACATGAAGGGCTTTTCGATCTGGATGGCCGGTGGCGGAATTCGTGGCGGATTGAGCCACGGGGCCACGGATGAGCTGGGATATAACTCCGTGGAGAAAGTCGTACACGTTCGCGACATGCACGCGACGATGCTGCATTTACTTGGCGTCGACCATGAAAGATTCAGCATCCGCCATCAGGGCCTGGATTCGCGTTTGACTGGCGTGGAACCCGCCGCACCGATTAGGGAAATTCTTTAAGGTCTCTCAAGTATTTCTTCCGTAAACAAAGTTTGCACGATTAGTCACGGGTAGCGAAACCGATCTGAGGACAGATCGGCCTACTGACGAAACGCCATTAGCTTTGCCAGTGCCTCGGCGAACTGAGACAGAGCCTCCTCCGACGGCAGATTGATCTTCAGCGACTTCTGTCCCTTCTCGTCGGTTTCCGCCGCCGCCGACAACTGCTCACGCAGTGCAGTAACGGTTTCTGTCGCCGGGGCCGCGCCGGTATCGGGCAGCATCTGCGAGAGGAATCCAAACGCCGCCGTCAAAAGCTGGCCACCTGCGTCGGCCATCTTCTCGCGGCGCTGCACAAGTTGAGCCGCCTCAGCCTCCTTGTCGCGTTTCAAGCTGGCGTCGAGATGACCTTCCGGCAGAGCGCCGAGCAAAACCTCCAGGCGAGACTTCAGCTCATCCATACCGCTCTGCAGATTGACTTCGCTGATGTCCGAATCATAGTCCAGTGCCGCCATCGCCAGTTCTTTCTTCTGGCTGATCGTCTTCAGCAGTTCTTCTTCCAGGGTCTGTTCGGTGACCAAAACATAGACGTTGACCGGTCGCTTCTGCCCCATTCGATGAGCACGTGCTATCCGCTGTTCAAGGACGGCGGGATTCCACGGCAAGTCAACGTTGATTACCGTGTCCGCCGCCTGGAGATTCAATCCCGTGCTGCCGGCGTTGGTCGACAAAAAGACTTTGCACTTTGGATTGGTCTGAAACTCGTTCACAATCTGCTGCCGTTTGCTCTGCGGAATTTTTCCTTCGAGCCTCACGAATGGCACCTTACGCTTCTTCAGCAGAGGTTCAATCAGGTTCAGCATCCCGGTCCATTCCGAGAAGAGCACGGCTTTGTGATCGCCTTCCACAAAGAGCTGTTCAAACAGTTCATCCAGCGTGTCGAGCTTCGTGGAAAATCCCGGCCCCTGCTTATCCACCAGCTTTGTGCTGTCTGCCGCCATGCGACACATCATCAAAGCCTGTCGCAGTCGCAGCAGGTCCATTTCGCTGATAAAGGCCTTGCGAGTAATCGACGCCACGATCTGCATATGAGCCCCGTGGAGTGCTCGCTGCTCATCCGTGGGCGGGATGCGCACGATCTCCATGTTTCGAGGCGGCAGCTCCTTCATCACCATGTCGCGAGTACGTCGCAGCAGGATCGGCCTGAGCTGTTCGCGGAGTTCATCCAGCTTCTGATAGCCCAGCACGTAACCCTTATCGTCTGTGATGCGGTACTTGTTAAAGAACCGAAAGCCCGGTCCCAGATGCCGACCATCAACAAACTGCACGACGGAGTACAACTCATCCAGTCGATTTTCCAGCGGTGTTCCTGACAGCACGAGAGCAAACCGCGACTTCAGACTCTTGACGACGCGCGTCGTTTGAGCTTCCCAGTTCTTGATTCGCTGACCTTCATCCAGAATGATCAGATCCCACCGCGCCGATTCAATCGACATGATGTCTCGCAGCACCTGTTCATAATTGCAAATCGTAAAGAAGGCAGGGTTCTGATACTGATTCACACGATCCGCAGCGCTGCCCATGACAAGCTGGACATCACGGTTGGAAAACCTGTGAATCTCATTTCGCCACTGAGACTTCAGCGACGTCGGACAAATCACCAGCACTCGATCAATCTGAGCCTCACGGGCCAGCAGTTCGGCAACTCCCACGCCCTGAATCGTTTTCCCAAGCCCCATGTCGTCGGCCAGAACTGCTCGACCAGCTCCTGCGGCGAAGGCGATGCCATCCATCTGGTACGGCAGCAGTTCTGTCTTCAGCAGTATCTTGCGAAGAGCATGCTTCGCGGGATCTTTGCGAATCTCCTGCACCAGCGATTTGATTCGCTGACGATGAAGCTGATGCTGGATGAACTCTTCCGCGTCCGGATAGACGACAACCGGTTCTCCCATGCCTTCCAGTTTGTCGATGCGTCGCACCAGATCATTGACGTCGGAAATATCCACATCTTTCAGCGGCCCGATGACTTTGGCGGTTGAGTCATCAAGTTTGTCCGGCACACCGAGTCGCAATGCGAGATCGATGCCGTACTTTAGATAGACGCTGGTCTCTTTCTGCTTTGGCTTTTTGCGAAATGCGGACGCATCAAAACGCCGCTTGAGCTTATTCAGGGCATGCAGAATATGCTTGCACGTGCCGAGCGTGTTGGTGCGATAATCGGGACACGTGCAGAAGGAATCGCCAGGTTCCGTGCCTCGCAGGGCGACTCGATAAGACTTGCCGCTGAGCTTGCTCGTGATGATGTACTCGCCCCACGGAGTTGTTGCGGCCCTGTTGACTGCTTCGACGCTCATCTTCTCGTCTTTGGCTCGTTGCTGCCGATCGGCCATCGCGCGTTCAATGAGTTGTTCTTCGCTGAGTGCTTCAGCGGGCTTCCGTTCTTCCGGCACGCGAGCGAGTCCAAGGACCACTTTCGATTCGAGAATCGTCGACAGCGCCGTGCCCATGTGAACGCACGTGTCATGGCACTTGTCGCAGTTGACCAGCAACCGTTGGACCTTGTCCTGTCGCAGAGTGATCGTGACGATGACGTCTTCTGCAGGCAGTGACAGCCGGAACATGTCGCCGACGAGCGTCACTTGTTCCTTCAGATTCTCCGCCGAAATCTTCCCGCCCGCATACAGCAGCTTCTTGCCTTCCACCGGCCCGCCGAGCAGCTCACAGGCTTGCGTAAATGTCAGCCGCGAGAGCTTGTCGGTGAGTGTAAGATCTTTCGATTTCTTAATCTGCGTGGCCATCGTGCGACTCCTGAGGATTTATTCCGTTCGGATAATCGCGGAAGTCTAATCGCGCGGTGTTGTTGAGGCGAGTGTCGCTGTAGGTCGATCTGTCTGGGTGTAGTCGCCGATTTCGGTAGGTCCTTTCTGCCGGAGTGTACTTCGCGACTTGTCGCGACCTTGTGTGCAGTTGGTGAAGTAACGTCGGCCTCGATCTCGATTCACTTGCATGGCTGCGTTCGTTTGCACCCCTTGCCGCTGTGCCACGTATGGCGGCATCGCGGTTCGCCTGATGGCGAAAGTCCTTTCCGGCAGGAAAGACCTTCCTTAACAATCAACGCCCCGACAGCTCGCAGATCTGTCTCAGCGTCACGCTTCCACAACGCTGCGCCAGCGTTTTGGCAAGGCTTCGAAGGCGCGGCTGTAGGTGGCTTCCAGTGGGACCAGAACATAGCCGTCGGGTTCGAGGTAGAGTGGCATATCGATGAGTGACTCACCGACAGCCAGAGGCTCCACGAACGCGCGGATTGTCAGTGCGGATTCGTACCCAACCAACGTCAATGGGCGATCAGCAGGGGCCGTCCAGGGTTCTGCGATCTCTTCCCAGATTGCACCGTGAATTCCCTGTGGATCAAAATTGCCAGGTCGATGAAGATCCAGAATCAGCAGATGAATTCGCTGATCCAGAAGTTGCGCTGTTTTCTCCACGAAAGAACGCAGCGCCCCGCGACTCGACTTGTTGCCCGGCGAGACAACTTCCACCAGCGCAACAACACGATCGTCACTCACATGATGCACGGCTACGACATTCTGCTTGCGGCGGTAGAACGCCATGTCGGTTTCGGAGGTCTCGGAAACTCGCGGCTTTGCCACCATCAAACCACCATCGTTATGAGTTGGTGGATCCTGCGTGTCATCATCACCAGAATCAACTTGCAGAGCCAGAACATCCGGGCCATAACCTGCCGTTCGCTGCTCGGCCAGTGCGTAATAGTCGCTGGGTAACAGACCGGCGTTGAGCGATCGTTTGATCTCCTCAATCCACGCATGGTGAAAATCATGAAAAATCCCGGCCGGGACACGGCTCCAGTCATGAACAGGCATTTCTGATGGCCTCACAGGTGCTACTGGCTGTTTCGAACTCGAAAAGACTCGGGCACTTTTCGCATTGTATCGCGATGGTTGATCGCTCGACAACAGGGATTGACAGACAACTCTCTGCAAAGCAAACCGCATCCGCAAAATCCCGTTCGGTTGTTCTCATCCGCCAGAGCTGAAGGTATGATGAAACGAAAGATTAAGGAGTCTCCACAATGCCATCTCCATTTCCTGGCATGGACCCGTTTCTGGAATCACAGGAATGGGAAGATTTTCATACTCGGCTTATGACGGCGTTATCCGATCGTCTGAGTCCCACGATTGAACCGAAATACCTCGTCCGAGTCGAACGACGCGTCTATCTGGAATCCGTCGGTGGCGAACCGGAGACAATGCGTCGCGCGGATGTTGCGATTGTGGCTGTTGATGCTCGACCCGGCGATACGGGCCCAGCCATCGGACTTCTGTCGCCAGAAGCCGCCAGCATGACAACCGAATGCGAATTGCCGATGCCGATTGAACGGCAGGAAACGTATCTGGTCATTCGCGATCGAGAAACGATGCGCGTGATCACGGTGATTGAACTGCTGTCGCCGTCCAACAAACGCAGCAAGGGCGATGGCCGCCATGAGTACATGATGAAGCGTCAGGACATCCTGTCGAGCCCCACGCATCTGGTGGAACTCGACCTGCTGCGAGGCGGCATGCGACTGCCTGTTATCGGCACACTGCCGCCCGGAGACTACTACTGCATCATCAGCCGCGCAAAACGTCGGCCGAAGTGTGAAGTTTATGCCTGGACATTGAACGACAATCTCCCGGTCATCCCCATCCCGCTGCAACTCGGCGACCCCGACGCCACCGTGCCGCTTCAGGAAGTTTTCGACCTCGTCTACCAACGAGCCCGCTACGACCTCTCCGTCAAATACACCGCCCCGCTGGATCCGCCGCTCACGCCGGATGAGCTGAAGTGGGTGGAATCGCCGTCGAGTCCCTCTACGCTCGAGAGTCTGCCGAGGAACTGAATATCGTGTTTCGCGGTTGTTAAACGAAAAGTGCCCCCCCTTCTTTTCAGAACTTGGCTCATGGACTCGACTGGTGATTGAACTGGAGGGTGGTCAGCATTTTGCCAACGAAGACGCCTACCGGCGCGACCAACGCAAGGATGCTTTACTGCAGGAACACGGTTACTTCGTACTGCGTTTCCTGGTTCAGGATATCGGCGTGAGACTGGATCACGTGCTGGACACAATTCTTCGCGCGCTTACGCATTTAAGAATACACCTTGACCGGCGGTAAAAAGGGCTCAATGTCAAACAGCGGGTGCCTCGGCTTCAGAACGTCTTCATGCCAGGCGCTTGTAACGATCCCGCTCAGGACTGTGGCAACGGAAAGTAAACGACCAGATTGTCCCATTCAGTCTGTTCGCTGCATTGAATGGCCATTGCTAATTCTTCGATCAAGTGTCCTGAAGACGCTCGATCATCAACGATGAAAACTCCGGAAACCGACATACCACTTCGAAGTCTTTCGGCAACATGTAAAGGCATCGTGGCGCGGTCATGTGTAAGCAGGATGCGATTCTGCTCACTTGCCCACGAGAGCAAGCGAGGGTCATCAATTCCGAGCAGACCGGCATCTTGAATTCGGACAAGGTCCAGATCAGGAAATCTCCGACGCAAACCGCGAACGATATCCCCATGAAAGTTTTCATCACTGGCTAACCGCAGCACAACTACTCTCCGGTGGCAGCGTTTTCATTGCGAGCCGCAAAATTTGCGACCCTTTGTTGTTCTGCATTCACCGCTGTCAACTGCTGCCTTGTTCGTAAAGACTGCAGCAGTTCGGTGTTAACCGGACGAATGGCATGTAATTCGTTCCGAATCGTGGATGCCTGCCGTTCTCTTTCAGTCATGTATTCCTGAACGGCAGTTTCATTACTGAGGCACCAGGCGACTACGGCATAGACGTCTCGAAGCTTGAGCACATCGTACGCCTGCACAATCTCCTCCGGTGTGGCACCAGCATGGTACGCTCGGACAATCAATTCCAGCAGCACACGAGTCTCTGCGACTCGGAGTCCCCCGAATTCATCCTGACGGAGAGGGACGGTCATAGGCTCAAGTGCTGGAACGGACATCGGAATGCAACCTTCACATCAAAAGTGATTCACTAATCTGCGGAGCAGTCTACCATCACCTGGTTGTCTTCGTCGAGGATCTTCTGTGACCGCATCTCGCACAGCTTTCCTGACTGAATCGCAAAACGAGTACCAGAGAATCTGCAGAAGCTAAGGATCGATTCTGCAGGGGATTAGAGTCGACAGATGGACGAGGAGACTCGCCTGGTGATTGAACTGGACGGTGGTCAGCAATTTGCCAACGAAGACGCCTGCCGCCGCGACCGGCGCAAGGATGCTTTACTGCAGAAACACGGTTATTTCGTGCTGCGTTTCCTGGTTCAGGATATCGGTGCCCAACTGGATCATGTGCTGGACATGATTCTTCGCGCTTTGGTGCATTTACGAAGTGGCAGGTGATGTCGGTAAGTGCATCTTGTCATGAGAGACAGGAATTGAGTCTGGCTGCCGGTCTGCCTACTCTGGCTCAGAGTGTGTGGGAGCGATACGGCGGTTCGATCGTGGCCGTGTCTGTGTCGCCTCCAAACCTCCTCTCAACCGGCACAAAACCAGGTTGGCGACAATTCAGATTGTTGGAGAGAAGGCCGTTTCCTTATCGCGGATATGCGTTTTGATCGCACCCAAAAGCAGGAGTATTCGGTGATTTCAGAATTTCAGCACGTTCATTTCGCGGTAGATCAGCTCTCTTCGACGGATCTCGTAATTCTTGTTCACGAACTGCAACGTGGCGGATTGGGGAGATTCGCCACAACAGTCCGCAAATGATGATGAAGCAATGGCCTGCAGGATTGCATCGCTCGTCACGCCGATGGAGATATCACCAATCGCTGCAGCAACTTCCTTCTGCAGTTTAGGAATTTCGGATTTTCGCCCTAATGCAAAACCAATATTCAGCAGTTCCATCAGCGGACGCTCAAACGTATCAAACCCGCTCATCGCATCCGGGTTGTTCAGCAGGTACGCATCCAGCTTTTTTGTGTCCGCCTTGTTTAATGGCCGGACGAGTGATCCATGTACAGTTTCGATCTCGAATGCGGGTTTCCATTTATCGTTAACGAGGCGTTTTACGACAAAGAGTGGACCCTCATAAAGCTCTTTGGCGTCACGGAGAGAAATTCGTGGCTCGTAATGATCAGGGATCTCCTGCAGAACACGCCAGATCCCCGCATGGTAAGATCGAACCCAATCGCCGGCTTTGATGCTCATGTCTTTTTTCGCAGCGGATAACTATTTGGTATTTCTGCACGACGCGATTGGCCGAGCAAAAACCAGGGAATGAAACTCTTCGCTTTGTGGATTACGTGCATGGGGCTATTTTCAGTTCCCCGACAGTCCCTCAGTCGACTGACGATGACCATGGATTGGTGCCTTTTTGCCCCAGACGAACAACTTGCAGCCACCATCTCCAGGCTGTCTGGAACTGGGCGGCCCATGCACTCATCAGGAATCCGATTCCCATCAAAGCGGCGAGCAGTGATACAATAAGGAGTGGCATCTGAAGCGGCAGATACCCTTCCGATGACGTGAAAATGCAGAATACGGCGAGAGAGAAATATCCCAACGCCATCGCATGTTTTTGCATAATGTTTGGCTCCGTTGCCGAACAGACGGCATTGTGTGATGATTCCTGATCCAGCATCAAACAGCCAGTAGTAATCGCCCGCGTGAAAGACGTTACAAGAGATCGCTCGTTGAACTTCTCCGCTTTGTGGACCGAATGCATGGAGCTGAACTTGCCGTCGACGCAATTAATAACCGACTCACGAAGAGGTGGAAGAATGTACCAGTGGAGCCAGAGGTGATCAAAGGGAATTCGTGAGCGGGGCAGTGATTCGATCCTGACGTTAGCTTAACTGCGCAGCCGACTTCTTCAATGTTGCTGTCTGACTTCGTCAAGACGAAGCGTCGTTGTGGGCATCGTGGAGGCAGAACCTTCAGGAGGAGTTTCATCGCGACACCGGGTCTTTGTTTTGTGAAGCGGGGGCGCTCACCTTATTGACGCGTTAAACGATGCGATCGTCATAAACCGTCAGGTCGAAATGACATTAAAGTCCAATCAAAACGGATTGTTGATTTTTTGCCTCGTCCAGAAGATCGGTGAACCAGGTTTCTAATGAGCCGCAATCCGTGACTCCGCAGGCTTGATCAGAATCCTAACTGATGCAGGCCAGTGAAACGCACCCCGCGTTAATCGCGTTCCCCAGCTAAGGAGGTGGACTGTGCAACAGCGTCTGGTTCAGGATCTTATGCGGATTCGACATGGTCATGTCGTTCCGGAAACAGCAACTCTGCGTCAAGTCGCAGAACGTCTGATTATCAGTGACTGCGACATGATGGCCGTTACAGATTCCGACGGTCGATTCTCCGGCGTAGTCTGCGAGAGTAGCGTCGTCCGCGCGCTCATGGCAAATCCCGCAAGCAATGCCACGATTCAGTCGATCGTATGTCGCCACGCGGAATCAATTCGCCTTGATGCGTGTCTTTCAACAGTTCTGCCCTTGTTTCGCTCGTCAGCCAATACCGCCATTCCAGTCGTTGATCAGCAGAACGCAGTCTGTGGCTTGCTGATGCGACGCGACGTCATTGGCAGTCTGTTGAATCGCGAGGCAGACTCAGCCATGTCAGCTCCCGCCGGATCCGCAGCGTCAGACGCTCTCCCTGCGCAGCCAATTGCATCGCAGCCCCGACCGCCTCAGAAGATACTTCCGACCCGAATCACACATACTGCAGAGACAAAGCGTTCTGAAGCCAAACCAGCGCAGAAGCCCCACTTTTTAAGCGGCGATGCTGCGCGACGAGTCCTCTGGGAAGCCGAGGACAGACTGTAGTGTGACGGCCTCGAGACTTCAGATCGTGAGCTTGCGATTGCGGCTGGTTACGTCCCAGTACTCGGAGACACCACCATTCTCAATCACAGCGACCTTGTCATAGAGTGCGCTGGTGGGGCAGACGTGCATTGGGATTGCCAGCATCACATCACCCGGCTGAAAACGATCGGCATCGGGAGTCACCAGACCCATGTGCTCTTCGCTGTGAATCTCCTGCACAGCCGTTGGGAGCTCGGGAATAAACATACGTGATCCGCGCGGAGGATCGGCCGCCACCGCCTTGTTCCCGATATCTAAAGTCACTCGGTCTGCAGCCGGTCGACTGATCACGCGCGTAACGATCGCCGCCGCGGGCAGGAATGGAAGGTCCGGGAAATTCGTTCCGTAACCGGCATCGTGAAAGACACAAGTCCCCGGACAAAGCTCAATTGATGGATCTGACATTGCTGCGTAGCAGGGAAACGTCGGAGTTCCTCCGCAGGCCAGTGCGGGAACTTTGGCGCCTGCCACTTCACACTTTGAACGCAGTTCAGTCACTCGAGGCCATTGTTGAGCCACTGCGGTCTTCCGCTCCTCCAGGTTCAGTTGTCGCTGATGTCCATCGTACACATGAAATCCAGCCGGTCGCAGTCCCGGCAATTTCGCAGTCAACGCATAGAGTTCAACGGCACCGGGAGTCTCAGGAGTAATCCCGGTTCGATCCATTCCGACATTTACGTCGAGCATCACGCCGATCGCGACGCCTGCCGCAGAGGCTGCTGCTGACAGCTCTCTCAGAGGACGCTCATGATCGTTCGTGACCGAAAACGCACATTGCGGAAACTTCGCTGCCAACGCGACGATACGAGCGATGTTTGGTCCGACCGGGTTGTAAGCAAACAGCACATCCGTGGCGCCGGCATTGGCCAGCATTTCGCATTCCGCGATGGTTGCCGCTTTGTGTTTCGTCACACCTCGCTGGATCCACAGCCGGATCACCTGCTCCATCTTGTGAGTCTTACAGTGTGGTCGCAATCTCGTCGGAGACTTGGCCATGGCCAGCATGCCATCCATATTGGATAACAATCGCTCCTTGAAGATCACCATCGAAGGACTGCGGAGTTCGGACAATTCTAAGGATGAAATCACTGGCAAAGTAAAGGTCATTATTGATTTCCTGCGGGCAAAAAGGCGGGCTGTTTGTGATGTCGTGTGGCGGTGGGGAGGGCTGTCCTGCTCGTGGAAAGACGGGCGGACAGGAATGTCCAGCCTGCTTCCTTGTTTTGACAGATGTATTGCCACGAGCAGAAACGAAAAAGGGCTGCGATCTGATTACAGATGCAGCCCTGAAATGTCTTAGTTTGCTAAGCCAGCGTCAATCAACCGACAAAGGTCTTTCGCTTGAGAGCGGCCAGACGCGACTTGGTGCGGGAAGCCGCATTTTTGTGAATCAGCTTCTTGGAAGCAGCCTGATCCAATGCCTTCACGACAAGTCCGAATTCCTTGTCAGCCGCTTCCTGAGTTGGCTTTTCAGCCAGAAAAGTGCGGAACTTCTTGATACGAGTTCGCAAAGCACCTCGCTGATGGCGATTTCGCTCGCGGCGAACAAGAGACTGACGAAGTGACTTTTCTGCAGACGCTGAATTAGGCATGGCGTAAACTAGGTCGAAAACGTGTCAAAAGGCGGAAAAAACGCTCAAACGCAGGGCGAGCGCCGTCGCTCAAGGTGAATCGAGTGGGGCAGGATAATCGTGATCCCGCGAAATTTCCAGCCTGATCGGCCAAATGTCGCATTCTCTCCAGCAAAACAGACACAAAGCCCGCAGAAACTGCGGATTCCGGGTCCCGGGAGATCATGATTGAGGCCTAAACTCGAACAGGGAGTAGCCGAAATGCACAAACAACACAAAGAGTGTCGCCCACAGGATCGTTCGAGTCACCCCGTGGCTGATTTCTGATCCCGAGAGTTTTGGCGTGACCGCACACCGCCAGGAAATGATCGCGATTCCAAGTCCACAGGTCAAAAGCTTGGCAATCAGCCACGACGATCCCTTGTAGAGGTATCCTGTTGGCAGGATCAACTCCCGGTGGAAATGAGAGTCCCAGAAGCCAATTCCAAGTTCTGCATGAGTCATCAAAAACGCAAAAGAAGCGGCCACGGCCGCTACTGCGTAGCTGAGAAACGCCAGAAACGGCGTGCCGATCAGAAAGGCGTACAGCACAGGGGTCCGAAGTAACCGGTCGGGATTAATTCCGATGGTCTTCATGGCATCCAGTTGGTTTCCATAAACCTTGCTTCCGACATCTGATGCCACGGCCGCCCCGGACCTCGCGGCAATGAGAATGGTGGCCAGAATCGGAACCAGAAAGCGATACAGAGAAAAACCGGTCGCGTGCAACAGATTCTCGGTCAGCAGCGGTTCTGTAAACTGACGAAACGGCAAATAGCGAAACACAAAATCCTGAGCCACAAATCCCAGGATCATGCCCGCGACGGCCACATACACGCAAGCCGACGGACCAGCCACCAGCCTCAAATAGTAGACCGTATATCGCAGGCCCCACTTGCGGCTTCGCCAAAGCGGCAGTAATGACCAGGGCAGACAAACGACCGATTCCACAAACTGACCGGACTCCTCCATCGCGGTTCGAACAACGCGGCCCGCCCGGGACGCAATCGAAATCTTCGCAAGGTCATTCGTCATGACGGGCGGTGGCCCAAGTGCTTCCGGCAGTTTGCCCCATTCTTCACGTGGAAGCTCAACCAGTTTCTTCTGAGTATGATCCAGCAGAATAATTCGATCCGCGATTCGACTGAGCGTCTCGTAGTCATGCGTGATCAGGATCGACGTTCGGCGATGACTCTGCTGAGTTTCACGGATAAACTCCGCAACCTGCAATGCGGTTTTGTGATCAAGTCCCGAAGTCGGTTCATCGTAGAAGACAACGTCCGCTTCTGAAGCAATCGCGCGGGCGATCGCCAGACGTTGCTGCTGTCCTCCGCTGAGAACACTGGTCGGCCGATCCGTCGGTACTCGCAGCTCAGCTAAGAGTTCCGCAGCTCTGCTGGCCGACGTCTGCTTTTGATCCCGGGTATGATCCAGAGCGATCTGTACGTTCTGTAACGGACTCAATTCATCCAGCAGAGCAAAGTCCTGAAAGACAACGGCGACCGGATGTGTACTGTCCGATTCCGGTCGATGCGTTCCATTCGCACTCACGAAGTCGATCGTTCCGGTGTAACGAATACCGACATGAGCAGGCTCGATGAGTCCCGCCAGGATTCTCAGCAACACGGATTTCCCAACACCGCTCCAGCCCAGCAACAGAATCAGCTCGCCGGCTGGAAATGTGATCGATGCGTCTTCCAGCAATACCTTCGTTCCCGCCGTCACAGTCAGTTGACGCAGATCGACGCGCGTTCCGGAACCATCCTGATGCTGGATCGCAGCAGGCTGAGAATCGGACGGTGAAAGATTGTCGGACAATGGATGAATCCCGAAGTTCGCTCGAAGAAAAACGAGGCACTGCGCGTGAGCAAAAAGATCAGGCAAGTGCCTTGCGAATAACAAAGACAACTGCCAGTGCTTCGTTACTTTGCGGCAGGTCTTAGGTATTTGTCATTCAGTTTGTCACAGGACCAAAGCAATCCTCGAGTCACCAGATCCAGGTATCGATCGTCTTCAACGGTTGCGTTGTTATGCCCGAGGGTCGTCGCAAAGACGCGTGTTTTCATGCGATAGTTATTGGTCCAGACAACGGTGGCGTCTTTGGAGCCTTCCTGCTGTCCCACAGCTAACGCACTGGCAGTTTCCAGCAGCCTGCCTTCGCTGTTGTTGTAAAGTTCTTCGTTGACAGTGGTCCAGTCAGTAAGTCCGGCCCGAATCGGATGCGACGAGTCACTGAAGTTCACATGAATCGGACTCTGGCGACCGTGGCCCGTTGTCTGGAGTCCGGTAAATTCAAACCAGGGTGTCACCGCTTTGGGATAGCCTTCGCTGCGATAGCTATGCATGCCGCAATGCAGCAGCACGGCTGGCAGTCCCTGTCGATGTGGCTCCAGAATTCTGTCGATGATCGCCAGATCTTTGACATCGGACGAGCATTCATCGTGAATGACCACATCGAATCCGTCGGCCCAGTCGGCCTTTTCGTAAACAGGATTCATATGGGCTGTTGAGGTATCCTTGTCCAGGGCGATAACGACTTCGACGAGAGCTCGTTCTGCAATGCCCTTCGCCAGAAAATCCTTTTGGGCGTTGTAGTCGTGGCAGCAGCCTCCCAGAACCAGCAATGCGCGGATCGGCTTGATGTCGTCCGCGAAACTCACGCCGGAGCTGAAAACAAAGAGGCAAAACGAAACGAGACGAACTCTGAACGACTGAGATGGGGTGGGCCGCATCGCAAGGGGCTCCTGAAAAGAGGAAACAGATTGAGCCCCACATTCTGGACGACAAGGCGACGATTGCAAAGCCGAGGCTGGCGTATACCAGCGGATGTTGTGGGTAAAGTCTCCGTCCGCCCTTCACAACCTTTGAGATGTACAGAAAGCAGGAAAGCCCCTGAGAGTCTCAGGGGCTTTCTTCATTTGCTGCTTAGTCTTCGCAAGGTGCGAATTGAGCCTGAGGTTTTGCGGGACACCATCTGGCCGATGGCCTCAATCGTGGCCACGTCCGGAATAAGTTTCTTCCCGCGAAAAAATCTATTGTGGCAGGCGAGCTGTCGAAACAAACGGAAATGTTCCAGTGCAGGCACGCATGAATTCCACGAGGTCGATCTTTTCCTGAGGCGTCAGCTTGAGCGGGACGATCTTGTCGCTCAACCATTTGTTTTTGTCGCCACCCTTATTGTAGTGCTCCACGACTTCTTCCAGTGTCTGCAGACTTCCATCGTGCATGTAAGGAGCTGACAACGCAACGTTGCGAATGGTCGGAGTCTTGAACGCACCTTTGTCTTTTTCGACTTTGGTTTCTGCAAATCGCCCCAGATCCGGCTCTTTTGCAGACATGCCGATTCCAAGGTTATGGTATTGCTCGTCAGCCAGATTGGCTCCAACATGACATGCCGTGCAACCGACGCGTTTGCTGAAGAACAGATCAAAGCCACGAACAGCGCTGTCTGACATCGGATTCGTTTCCACCTGAATCTGAAGCTGCTCATACTGAGCATAAGTTTCAGGAGAATCATCCTTCAGTTCCGCAAGATCTTCTTCTTCCAGTGACGCAAACCGCTTGTAGGCTTCGTAGTAGTCATATGGTGAAGGCCCAGTTACCAGACTTCGTTCGAAAGACGCAATGGCCTTGCCGACACCTTCAATGGTCACACCTTCGCCGGGGAATATCTTCTCAAACTGCATCGCGTAGCCCGGAATATCTTTCAGTGCTGTTACGCAGGCTTCATGCGTGTAGCCCATTTCGATCGGGTTCTGAATCGGACCAACGGCCTGAGCTTCCAATGAGTCAGCTCGACCATCCCAGAACTGTGCTCCGCTCAGAATGCGGTTGTAGCTCACTGGTGAATTGCGTCCCCCCTTCTGACCGTTGATGCCGACGCCAGTTGCGGTATGGCGCGAATAGCCTTCCTGTGGATGATGGCACGACGCACAACTGACGGTATTGTCGGCAGACAGGCGAGTGTCGAAGTAAAGCTGTCGGCCCAATTCGATTTTGGCACGAGTCAGCGGGTTCTTATCCAGTCCTTTGATCTGTGACTCACCCAGGTTCATACCCAGCGGAAGGGAGACCTTGAGTGGTTCATGGTTGGCCGGATTTGCCAGCCACGCTTCAATTTGCTCATTCATCAGCGTTCCCGTTCCGGGAATGCCTGAAGTCAGCGTATCATCTTCCCCCAGCACAACAGTTTCTTCAGCCACTGCCAGCGTCGCCGACAGGGCCACACATAACCCGGAGGCTACACCAAGTAACCGCAAAAACATTCTCATTTTTATTCTCCGTGAATGATCAAACATTTCGCCGCTGCCAGAATCAACTCAAGCCGCGAGGAAGGGAGCCAACCGTTCTGCAAATTGCCGCAGATTTTCTGACCGTCACCGACATGGGAAAGAAGAAAACCGCGGACATCCTGAGCAAGTAGTTTCCGTACCGAAACCTGATTCGGCCCGAAACCGCCCACGATTGTAGACACTCGGGCCGTTCGTTCCAGGCACAGGGGGCTCGGGGCAATATCGCGTTCCCGATTATCGCATCAGAAAGAAGGCGGCTGCACCGGCCAGCGACGCCAGAATCAGCAATGTAAGAACAATCGTTAAGCGACGGCGATTGTCCTGCTCCTGAGTCAGATTGATCAGGCGCAACTGCACTTTTCCGCCGAACGACAAGCGACTGCCGTGTTTCAACTGACAGTAAGCTTCTGCCGACCCATTTACATAGGTGGGATGAATCCGGGACTCCTGGCGAAGTTGCCAGTTCTGACCGTTGAACTCAATCCAGCAGTGCGTCGCATCGACCTTCTCTTCCGAAACACGGACGTCCGCCGAATACCCGGAACCCACAAGATTTCGGCTTTTTACGAGCGGTATCCGTTGCTTACCGCCCTTGAATTCCAGCCGCCATCCTGAAGGAGCGGGGCCCTTGAAGGCAACCGGACGAATCGGGGCCGTTGAAGATGGCCTTGGAGATTCTGTGCGAACAGATTCGGAAACATCCGAACGCAGCGCAGGAGTCTCGACTTTTCCGAACCCGCTGGTCCCATCCGCAAAGTGATGACTGTTGGCCTGCAGCCATCCCGTTGATGATGTGATGGATGACTTGGGAGCCGCCGCCGCTTTCCTGCCCTGACTTTCCGCGCGAGCCTTCGCCTGCTTTGCACGCAGCGTGACCAGCTCACGAAAATCAAACGTAATGGTTTTCCGTTTGGCATAAGGACGCAGAGCTTCTGCGACTTCGCTCATTGACTGAAATCGTTTGCCCGGATCCTTCTCCATCATCCGCGCGACAATATCACTGACCTCGCGAGGAATCTCGGGCTTCTGATCAATGACTCGCCGAGCCGTTTTGTTTCGATGCGCATCCAGTTTGGCTTTGTTGGTCTTTTCCGGAAACGGAACGTGAGCCGTCAACGCGACGAACATCGTGGCTCCCAGGCTGTAGATGTCTGCACGATGATCGACTTTGCTGCTGTCGACAATCTGTTCCGGTGCGATGTAGTCCGGAGTTCCCAGACAGTCATGACCGAACACCATCGATAACGAAAACTCTTCGTCACCACCATCCTTCAGTAATGCCAGGCCGAAGTCCAGAATTCGGGCGACGCCCGACTGTTCGATCAGAAAATTGGCAGGCTTGATGTCGCGATGAATGATTCCCTGATCATGAGCTGACTGCAGTGCTTCGGCGATCTGAAGAACAATGTCACAGGCCATCGGCCATTTGATGGCCCCGTACAGCGCCACGAGTTCATGCAGGCTGATACCGCGCACCAGTTCCATCACAAGATAGTGAACAGCCCCGGTCGAATCGAGACGATAGGTCTTGATGATATTCGGATGAGTCAGCTTCATCCCAGCCACGGCTTCCAGTTTCAGTCGTGCGAGCATTCCGGCATCCAGAGAATGCTCGGCCGACATCACTTTCAGCGCGACCTTGCGATCCTCATCAGGATCTTCGGCGATGAACACACAGCCCATTCCGCCGAAGCCCAGCAGCTCTCGAATCCGATATCGATCAATCACAAGGCCACGATAACGTCCCTCCAGCAATCGTTCGGCCTGAAAAGGGGTGAGAAGCTTTTCTTTGACCATTCGCCGTGCGGCGTCTTCGGCTGAAGTCGATTCTTCTAACTGAAGTTTTTCCTGCACCTTCCTGACCTGCGCGGTCGTTAGCAGACCGCTTTTCGCGATCAGTTCGAAGAAATCCTGTGCTGCCACTGGTGACTGCATAGTCTGATCTCTTGATCGGCTCTGAGCCTGTCGCCTTACCTCCGAAAAATCCCGAGATAAACGATCAAGGTCCGGAGACCAGGGTGCGTCCAAAGAAAGAGGGCATGCAAATAAGAAAAATGCTGAGGCGAGCAGGCTAACATCCGAAATCCGGAAAGCCAAATCTCAAATTGGCAGGTCAGCCCTGATCCGTCTCGAAAAGCCAATCTATCCGGAATGAACCGACGTGGTTGGGTTTTCCAGGTCTGATGGACTTCGAGGTACAAAGGGCGAGTAACCACGGAATTGGGTCAGCAAACCACAAATAATGGGGAATTCAGAGCCCTCTGGAATCTCTCAATGCCACGAAAGGAAATGCGGTTCTACAGCTGCGATGGAAAATCTTGCTGGGGCGTGGTAATTTCTCGACACGTTATGTTGGCGTTCTCGGACGCCGGTCTCCGAAAATCGCTTTTGCCTTGCAAATTCACAGGTTCGCCATGTCAGTTCAGGCTATCGCTGGTGTCAGCCCGACTCTGGAATCCCGCATCATGACGGAGTTTCCGTCAATTGGTGCCACGGCTCTCGGCCGTCTAATCGGGCAACTTCTGGATTCAATCCCTGCGAAGATTTGTGGTATTAAGTTGTCCTATGTGGTCTTCGGGCTGCCGCTCGCACCGCTGGGATTGCTTTTGTTCCTTCTGAACCGCCTGGGGTCGCGTTACATTCTGACAAACCGATCTGTGCAGATCTGGTCCACAATGGGCAGCGAACGAACCAGCAGTGTTGATCTGAACGAAATCGCGTCTGTCGAACTGGACCAGCTTCCCGGTCAGTCATTCTTTCGAGCAGCCGATATTCGGCTCAAAGCGGCCAGCGGCCAAACTATTATGTTGCTGTCGGGTGTCGCTGATGCGGGTGCGTTCCAGAACGCCATTCGCGGAGCTGTCCAGTCTCGCCGACTGGTGCAGGCTTCCCTCGCCACGATCAATGCTCGCAAGTAACCAACAGCAAGACTTAAAGTTAAAAAACAGGAAGAGCCCGGCACTTTGATTTGGGCCGGGCTCTTTTCATTTTCACTTTTTCAATGGCCACCTGTGAGTTTTAACGCCAGTCACGCGATCACTCTGTGGGAGTGAACCTCTGAGGCTGCAGCGTCTCTACAGTTCGATGCCCGGCACTGGATAGGCTCGAGCAAACTCAGCGATCTCAAGACGAATTCGTTCCAGCTCGGTCGCACTATCGTGTCCTTTCAGAGCGGCAAGAATCCATGCTCCGACTCGCTTCATTTCGTCGGTCTTCATGCCTCGAGTCGTCAGGGCCGCCGTTCCGATACGGACTCCGCTCGGATCCATTGGCTTTCGCTGATCGTAAGGAATCATGTTCTTGTTGACGGTGATACCAGCTTTTTCCAGAGCATGTTCACCAATCTTTCCGGACAGCCCAATCGTCGTGACATCACACATCATCAGGTGATTGTCTGTCCCGCCGGAAACGAGTCGCAGTCCGCCTGACATTAAGGTTTCGGCCAGAGTCCTTGCGTTATCGACGATTTGCTGACCATACGCCTTAAATTCAGGTCGCAGGGCTTCTCCGAAGCAGACAGCTTTGGCCGCAACCACGTGCATCAACGGACCGCCCTGAATTCCCGGGAACACGCTTCGATCAACATTCGCTGCATGCTCTTTGCGGCACAGAATGAAGCCGGAGCGAGGTCCACGCAGAGTCTTATGCGACGTTGATGTGACAAAATCCGCATGAGGAACCGGGCTGTTATGAATCCCGGCCGCGACAAGTCCGGAGTAATGAGCCATGTCAACCAGCAGGAGTGCGCCAACAGACTTCGCGATCTCGGCAAACTTGCCATGATCAATCTCGCGAGGATACGCGCTGGCGCCCGCGACGATCATGCGCGGCTTGTGTTCTTTCGCTAAAGAGGCGACCTGATCAAAGTCGATCCTGTGGTCACTCTGACGAACGCCGTAATGAACAGGCTTGTACAGCTTGCCACTGAAGTTCAGGTGCATTCCGTGAGTCAGGTGACCGCCGTGAGCCAGGTCCATCGCCAGAATCGTATCGCCGGGGTTGAGCACACTCATGTAGGCGGCCATATTGGCCTGAGAACCCGCATGAGGCTGAACGTTCACGTGTTCTGCGCCGAACAATTCGGCCGCTCTCTCCCGAGCAATGTTCTCGATCACGTCAACATTTTCACAACCGCCATAGTAGCGCTTGCCAGGATAACCTTCAGCATATTTATTCGTCAGAACCGTGCCGGCCGCTTCCATCACAGCCGCGCTGGTGTAATTTTCCGACGCGATCAGTTCGAGCCCTTCGACCTGACGGCGACGTTCACTGACAATGGCATTCCAGATTGATGGATCGGATGACTGCAAAGAAGACATTCCCGGGACCTTCAACGATAACTTGGTGGATTGAATGACAGGATGATGAGATCTGAATTTTGGCTGCATTCAAGCGAGAACCGCAGATACGCCAGGAAAATCACACGATTTCAGTCGTTGTGCCAGATCTTTTCAGGACTTTACTCTCTTATAGCAGTAGATCGCCCGATTGCTACCCTTCGCGTTTTTTCGACGGTATCTTCGGGCAAAACAGAGCGAGTTTCCAAAGTTCGAAACTTCCTCAGTCGTCTAGGTTCCTTCATCGATACGAAAGCTGGCCGGTGATCGACCGGAAATCAAAAGTGTCTGCCGAATCACCCAACGCCGAATCGAATTCGTGCGATGAAAACAGTCACGCCTGTGATCAGGCGGCCGATGCGTCAGCCGTCGCTGAGTCGGCGATTTCGACTCCTGTCGTCGTCAGTTCGCTTCCGCTGTCAGGTGAAACGGTGGCATTCACGGGTACTCTTGCGTCGATGATCCACCGTGACGCCATTCGGATGGTTGAACAATACGGCGGTCGAGCTACCCATTCGGTCAGCGGCTCAACATCAATGCTGGTGATCGGCGAAGAAGGCTGGCCCCTGGAAGATGACGGTGGCGCGTCTCAAAAGCTTCAGCAGGTCATGCAGATGATTGCTGACGGCCTTGAAGTTCGTATTCTCGCCGAATCCGACTGGCTGCAATTGCTGGGCCTGGATGACCATCGCGAAGAAATCCGCCGCGCGCATACTCCGGCGATGCTGAGTCGATTGCTGGATGTCCCCGTACGCATGATTCGCCGCTGGGCAAGACTTGGACTGATCAAGCCGGTTCGTCGAATCTGCCGGTTGCCGTATTTTGATTACCGTGAAGTCGCCAGTGCGCGACGTCTGGCTTCGCTGCTTGAGCAGGGGGTCTCAGCGCAGACTCTGGAGAAGAGTCTGGCGGAGCTCAGCCTGACCATCTCAGGAACCGATCGGTCACTCGCACAACTTAATCTTCTGGTGCAGGATGAGAAGGTTCTGATGAGAGATGATCGTGGCGTACTGAATCCTCGCACGGGTCAGCGGCTGCTTGACTTCGATTCAGCCGAATCGTCTCTTGAAGTGTTTCGTCCGAAAGAGTCCGACTCAGCAGTGTTCGAGACGTCGGATGATGATCCCATGGATGACGAGGATTCCGTCTCATTGCCGTTCTCTGCTGCACAGCAACGTGAAGAACGGCAGATGTCCGACTGGAATGCAGAAGAGTGGTTTCATGAAGGCTGCCGTCTGACAGAAGAAGCCGAGTTTGAATCAGCGATTAACTCTTTTCGAAACGGTTTGAGCCTGCTTTCGTCGGAGATGTCTTCGATCCGATCAGGCTTGACTTCTCCGGATGATGAACAGACGACGTTGTTTCCGGATCCGGCCGATCTCAATTTTCATCTGGCCGACGCTTTGTATCGGGCTGGCCGTGTTGACGCCGCCATCGAACGCTACTACTGCGCGATCGAGGCGGCTCCGGATTTCATCGAGGCGTGGACTCAACTGGGCTGCCTGCAGTCTGAACAGGGCCAACTGGAACTGGCCGAGCAGTCTCTGATCACTGCGATTTCGATCCACCCGTCCAACCCGGACGCACTTCTGCATTATGCTCAGCTGCTGGAACAAACCGAGCGAGCGGATGAGGCCGTGAGCTACTGGAAACAATATCTGAAATACGATTCTCGCGGCCCCTGGTCCGACCACGCCCGTAACCGGATCGCGGAATCCGAGAAAGCCGACAGCGTGATGCTGTAGTTTCCAGTTAATGTCTGCCTCTGAAAATCGCTCGATCAGACAAGATGGTAAACCATGATGTTGACATCGAAAAAAAACGGCAAATCGATACTGCAACGAATCGGTGAAATCCTGGCGGTGAGTCTGTTGATCGTTCACCGGCCCCCGTCAATTGCTCAGGAGGTCGATGCGCAGTCCGGTTCAGCTCAGTTCGTTTCAAAGCAGTCGGCGGCACCTTCATTTCGCAATGAGGTGATGGCGGTATTGTCTCGGTCTGGTTGCAATCTTGGTACTTGCCACGGCAATCAGAATGGCAAAGGCGGTCTGAAGATCTCGCTGCGAGGACAGGATCCGGAGACGGACTTTGTTACGCTGACTCGCCAATTGGCCGGCCGTCGAGCGAATGCGATGATTCCGGACGAAAGTCTGCTGTTGCAGAAACCTGCCATGCTGGTTCCCCATGAAGGGGGCCGCCGCTTTAGCCCGGAGTCAGCCGAGTATCGACTGCTGCGTGACTGGATCGCAGCAGGGATGCCCGATGATCGTGGAGATGCTCCCGTCCTGCAACACCTGGAGGTGACACCTGACAAAGTCACGCTTCACGCTCCGGATCAGGCGGTGACTCTGAGAGCCGTTGCTACTTTTTCTGATCAGTCACGTCGGGATGTGACGGGGATTGCCGTTTTTGAATCGTCCGATCCAACCGTGCAGATAACTTCCGGCGGTGTCGTACAGTTTGCTGCTTCTGACTTCTCTCGCAGAACAAGCATTACGGTCCGCTATCTGAACCAGCAGACGGTATCGCGTATTGAGTCCGTGCCAGCTCGCCTCGATTTTCACTTCAAAGCGCCGGAGTCTGCGAGTTTTGTCGACGACCTTGTGTTTGCTCAATTGCAACGGCTGAGGATTAATCCTGCGAACGTTAGCGATGACACGACGTTTCTTCGTCGCGTCTATCTGGATGTGACAGGGTTGCTTCCAACTGCGCAGAAGGCTCGAGACTTCCTTGCGTCACAGGATCCGAATAAACGATCTGTCCTGATCGATGAGTTGTTAGCGTCTCCGGAGTATGTCGACTTCCAAACACTGCGCTGGGCTGATTTACTTCGCGTGGAAGACAAGACACTTGATGCCAAGGGAGTCGAAGTTTTCACGCACTGGATTCGAGAAAGCGTTGTTGCTGACAAACCACTGAACCAATTCACGGCCGAAATTATTGCGGCTCGTGGAAGCACTTACACAGAAGCTCCCAGCAATTTTTATCGAGCATTAAGAACTCCGGAAGAGCGAGCCGAATCTGCCGCACAGGTGTTTTTGGGGATTCGTCTGCAGTGTGCGAAGTGTCATAACCATCCGTTCGACCGCTGGACGCAGGATGACTATTACGGCTGGACGAATTTCTTTGCTCGCGTGGACTACAAAATTGTCGAGAACAAGCGACGTGATGAGAACGACAAGCACGAATTCAATGGCGAACAGATCGTCCTGATGAAAGATAAAGGCGATGTGAAGAACCCAACGACCGGCAAGGTGGTGAGCCCTCGATTTCTCGGCGAGGGAAATTCTGTCACATCGAATTCTCCGACGGCTGACGGTGATCGGTTGCAGCAATTGGCTCAATGGCTGAGTGCTTCTGATAACGAACGGTTTGCTGCAACACAGGCCAATCGAATCTGGTTTCAACTGATGGGTGTTGGCATCGTTGATCCGATCGATGATTTTCGAGCGACAAATCCGGCTTCCAATCCCGAGCTTCTGGATGCGTTGCGTTTGGAGTTTGTGAAGTCCAATTACAGCGTCAGGCACCTCATGCGGCTGATCCTCAACTCGCGAACATATCAGCTTTCGTCTGAAGAGAATGACACAAACCGTGCCGATGAAACGATGTTTTCTCATGCGGTACCTCGACGGTTGACGGCCGAGCAGACGCTGGATGCTGTCGCTCAGGTTCTTCAGGCTTCGGCTCCGTTCGGTGGACACCCGAAAGGAACTCGTGCGGTTCAGCTAACGGGTGTTCGCAACGGAGGCAATCGATACAGCAAGCCGGAGAACGGCGACCGATTCCTTGCCGTGTTTGGAAAGCCCAGTCGCCTGCAAACCTGTGAGTGTGAACGAACGGGTGAAACAACGTTGGCTCAAACGATGGAGATGGTCAGCGGGGAACTGGTTGCAGAGTTGTTGCGGGACGACCAGAACAGCGTCGCTCAGGCGTTGAGTAGTGATTTGAGCAATGATGAGTTTGTTTCGCAGTTGTATTGGTCAGCGTTGTCCAGGGCGCCATTGGAGGAGGAACAGACAGCTCTGCGTGCGTGGATTGATTCTCAAACAAGTCGACGCGTTGCACTTCAGGATGTCGCGTGGGCTGTGCTGAATTCCAATGAGTTTTTGCTGCGTCGTTGAGGGCTCGCTTATTCCTTGAAGATCAATGTGCGGACAGGATTCCGCAGTTCGATGGCAGTACCTGACATCCGATGTTCGCTGCGCTGCCTCGTGCGGCACTTAAGAAAGTTACTGATAGGTTTTCTATGGCATCGCTCGCAGACAGCAAACGCACGATCGTGATCACGGGAGTTTCACGCGGCCTCGGGAAGGCAATGGCGACAGGTTTTGCAGAGTTGGGTCATACCGTCATCGGATGTGCTCGCGGGGCTGCTGAGGTAGAGCGGCTGAAGAAAGACCTGGGGCCGCAGCACAGTTTCTCCGTCGTCGACGTTACTTCCGATAAGCAGGTGCAGGCGTGGGCTCAGCAGGTCC
>JBIIIF010000035.1:0-39567 GCA_044235005.1 Planctomycetaceae bacterium
GCCTTGACCATCGGAATCTTCCAGGGCACAGATAACACCCAGCTCCGTCAACGTGTTGAGGATGCCGGTCGCAATGTTCAGGTTCCGCTGAGCGACATTGGGATCAGAGTCGTGATTGTCGAAGTCGAGGCACACCCACTTACAATGCCCGTCTGCGTTGTGACTGTAAACCACTGTTGGTGCCAGTCGCTGACAATTGATTCGCAGTTGACTGGCCACGTCTCCAGGAGAAGCAGACCATCCTTTGTGCGTCCAATACGTCGCCTGATCAGTCCGATTCACCATCCGGCGAATCTGCCAGTCTGCAATATGTTTGGCGTTCTGCTGCCAATGCGTTTTTGCGATTGAATGACTTTGGTCTTCATGTAAAATCATCTGTGTGTCCGTTCGTTGAAAGCTGCCCTGCCAGGCAGTTGAATTGAAAATGTGTGTTGCGAAAAAGCTTGATCAGCTTCCCAGTTGGTCGAGCTTTTTTCGTTATGTGCTCGATTGCGAAGTGTGCTGATTGAGTGCATCACTCAACTGCTTTGCTACTTCGCTGATCTCTTTCAAGCGGCTGACTATCGAAACAACCGTATCCACGCCGATGGAAGTTTTCATTGCGGAGGGAAGCCAGCGAAGATCCTTGCCGAATTCGATTTCGTAACCCATCAAACTCTGTAACGTCGGATCCGCTTTCCGCAGTGCCTCAATGGCGCGGGCATCTTTCGTAGCGGCCTTCGCTGGCTTCGCTGCCACGGGCTTCGCCGCCGCCACCGCAGCATTCAACGTGATCTCGCCACGCTCGACCGCTGCCACCGTTTCAGGCGTTGCTGTCTTACGGATCTTGCGAGCCTGCTTTACAGAATCCACGCTGACATTCAGCATCCCCGCTGCTTCTGCCTGCGTTGGCTGAGATAGCGGAATTCCGCTATCTGGTTTCTTCTCGCCCTGCTTCCGGGTTGCCAACTTGTCGGCAACCATTGATCGCTGAGCTGTCGTCAGATGCCGTCGATGAAGATTATGCGAGACGACATACTGCCACGGATCAGTCTCGTCCATGAGTTCCGCAACTTGCGGTTCAATGCCGAGTTCACGACAAGCCCTCAGGCGATGCCGGCCGTCGATCAGTTGCCCCTGCCAAACGACGATATCTTCGCGCTGGCCATGTTCGCGGATGTCCTTTTTCAGCCCGAGGAATTCATCTTTGGCCATTGGCGGAAAGAGTTCGGCCGCAGGATGGATCTTCAGATCGTTATTGCCTTCGAGCAATTCCACGAGAACATGACCGTGACAAGCCTTAGGACAACAATAGCAAAACAGTATCTTGCCTCTGAGTTCTTCCAGGGCGTTCATCAACTCTGGCTGATGTTTAATCCACTCACGGAACGCCTGGATGACTTGTTCCCGAGTACCATCGTCACCGACTATGAACGGGTTCGCCCACTTCGACCCTGCCATCCCGTAGTTCTTGTTTGCACGTCCGATGTAAACGTGATCGGCGTTGTTCTCGTCGAAGTCAACGGTCTTGAGGTTTACAACTCTGGTTTTGCTCATAACTGCCCCTCCAGTCGATCGACCGCCCAAAGATCGAAGTCCTGATCCTGATCAGTTGGGATTGGCTTCAGCGATGGCAGTCCCCATCGTTGCAGCAGATCGTCTGGTTCAATGCCGAGCCTGTCAGCCAGCATTCTGAGTTGATCGCTGCTGCGCCCAGTCTGGCACCAAAGGTCAAAAGCCTGGTCGAGTGTGTCGCCGTCGTGATATGGGAGACTCATAATCCCACCTCGCCTTCATCGCTGGCTACTGCTGCCTGAGCATGAAGCCACGCCCACGGCACGCGAACGCTCTTTCCGAATCGCTTTGAGGGGCATTCACCAGCGTTGATCATCGCGTACATTTTGCCACGCGAAACACTGATATAGGCTGCTGCTTCGAGGATCGGAGCAAGCCCCGTTTTCTGTACTGCTGACTTCAGTTCAGCGTTCTTCATGTCTTCGGCACCTTTGAAGAGATTTCCATTCTCTTCATGCCGATACGCGCACAACCGCCGCGCGTAAAAAAAGGCACAAAGAGATCGTCCGAAAGCACATTCCTACTTATTAGTGCTTTCAAAAAATCGCTTCTGCCTTCGCTCAAGCAAAAACGCGGAACAGATTACATCCCGTTCCTCGCTCAGACACCAGTCCTTGATGAGGTGCTGTTGCACCCTTGGTCTTATTGCGTACCCGGAAGATATACCACGTTCACGTAGTGTCAAAGCAAAATGTGGTATGTCAGTTGAGTTCGGCTCCCAATGGCATTTCAAACTGGCCGCCGTTCTCAGAATAGTCCGAGCGATTCTGAAAATGTCGCGAACTCAATTATTTTCGAGACCTCATCGCTTCGAGATCCTGACACCAACGATTGACACCAACCACGTTTTGACACCATGGACATAGTCAACAAATTCGATACGTGGCATTACATAAAATACAGGGTAAACATTATATAAGACAACTTCGGAACAGAGGGTTGTCGGTTCGAGCCCTACCGGGTGCAGTTGTTTTCGAGATTCGAAAACAACACAAAAACTGCGAAAAAGACAGGACTTGGAGCACACCACTCCAAGTCCTCTTTTTTTGATATTGCCTGGTGGCAACCCGCGGAATGTTAGTCGCCGAATTCCTACTGGAAACTGAAGCGGAGGTCTCTGTTGTTTGCGGATGAGGTTCATCGACGGAAACAGTTGGCGGATATCGTCGGACAGGGTGAGAAATCCTCATCGCTCGTAAAATGGTTCCACGCGAAGTCGTGTAAGAAGGGCGCCGGTGGTTAGCGGAGCGCAACCACGATTGGCCAGTCGACTATGAAAACTTGTGATTCCGATCAGGGCTGCTTCGAGTCATTGCCCTGCACCAAAAAATCGAACAATTCTCCGGAGGGTTTACCGTCGAGCGTGATATCGAACGGGACGATTTGCAGGCCCGGGGGCAGGATTGCGGTATCAGCCGTTAACTTGACCTGAAAGGTGCTTCGGGATTCTGCCGGGACAACTCCCTCCAGGACGGCCGGAACGGCTGTAACGCCCTTTGGAAGAACAAGCGTGATGTTGTGATGCTGTTCCGTGCTGCGGAAGTTACGGACGGTGACCTGAATCGTCTGTTCGGTCGATTCGCTGAAGTCAACTCGATACGGATACGCCGAGACCCAGTAAGGATCGAAGCGGTATTCGTAATCGGGATCGGGCAGTAATTCACGATAGACCGTGATCATTCTCTGTGCCCACGCTGTGTAGCGTTCGATGAACTCCTTTGGCTCCGGCATAACGTACGAATGGCCTCCCATAATGATGTCGGGCTGCAACTTTCGGAGGTACTCGCCAGCGTACAGGTAACCTTCTTCAAGAATTCCACTGTTGCGAGCGACGACACATTCATGCCCGTCCTGAGTCACGTCGGATGGACTGCCAAACAGATTGTCACCGGTAAATGCAATCTTCTTGCCGTCGAGTTCCAGCCAGAGACAGCAGCCGAATTCCGTCTGGCCGGGCATCCAGTCGACGTGAATCTGATAGCCCTGCCACTCGATGACTTCGCCTTCACGAATTGGGCGTTCAATCTTCATGCCGTCAAAACCATCGCCGTATGTATTGATCAGGGCCGCGTAGTCGTAGCGACGCGGATTTTCACAGCGGTCGACAATGCGATCCAGTGTCCACGCCTCCGCACCGTATTTTTCCTTCAGCACTTTGCCGAGCAGAAAGTGGTCGCCATGCATATGCGAGATCCACACGGCATCGATCTGCTTCAGGCCAAGATGCGCGCGCATGCCAACCACGATTTCTTCCAGAGTCTGTTCCGGAAACAAACCGCAGTCCAGGACCAGACCATGACCGTTGTCTGAGATGATGATCGAGAAGTTTCGTCCCTGCATGGTATGATTCAGCTTGTACAGATGTGGCGTGACCTGATTCAGCAGAGGAACTTTCGTGGGTTTCGAAATGGGATCACGTTTCGACTCGGTCGTATCGAACACGGGGTAGCCTCGCACGTAACGTTCGCGAAACTGAGTCAGCCGGCGTCCGTACTGTCGCAGTTGGTCCTGAGCATTCTCAATCACCGGCCCCTGCGACGGCAGCAGGAGATCGGGCTTTCGTTCCAGTATGAGGGCAACAGATTCTGTCAGCGTGTCGATGCCCTTCCCGAACCCATAGTCCCATTCGGTATCGAACCAGTTCGTCATCTTCGCACCGTCATGAACAAGGCCGCCAGTGAAGGCCAGCGTCCGGTTGTCACTCTTTAGCAGATAGGTCATTCCACCGGGGGAATGACCGGGGGTCGACAGGCAGTGAAGTTCGTATCCGTGCCAGGAAAATGTTTTGTCGGCTTCGAGCGCCTGATCGACTGCAACAGCGAGTCGAGGCGGACGTACATAGCTTGCACCGTAGACCGAGTATTTGTCGCCCAGCTTTGGGTACCACCGACGAAACTCGTTCGGCGTCTCAAACAGTTCCCGTTCGGCCGCAGGCACAGCAACTTTTGTGACTTGACGATCGAGTCGTTCGAACCCCTGACAGTTTTCGCGATGATGATCAGTGAAGACCACCCACTCGACTTTAGCAACGCCCATCTCGGCGAGTTTTGGCAACACGCTTCCATTGCCCAGATTGATCAACAGAGCAGTATCTCCGTCTCGCAGAACATAGACGTTGCAGGTGTCCGTCCATTGAAAAAGCTGCGGGAAAGATTCCGGATCAGGCTGAGTGAGCCCCTGCGCTGCGGCGTTAGAAATCCCGATCGACAGTAAGAGTACGGAAAGGACAATCGTGGACACAGGCTGAGTTCGGTTCAGGGTCATACCGGGTAACCTTTCATAACGACGGGACAAGTCAGCCCACCAGCATAGCGGAGAGAACTGGAGAGGACATCCGTGGAACCTTCAGACTACGGCTGGCCAATTTGGCAATTTCACTTAGGGTGCGTGCAGCGGAGCGAAACACACCAATGCGAATTCGTCTAAAGCCATGGTGCGTTGCGCTCCGCTTCACGCACCCTACCGGAGTGGGAAGTCCACCACAGGCGCTGCCGCCCTTTGCCGATCCACCTTAGCAATCGCGCCCGCTGGTCCGAAAACCGGGGTCCACTTCACTGAAACTCCTTCCGGACTGTATTGCGTTCACGAGAGTGCGGCCGCAATTATGGCTGTCGGTGCAGAACGAGCGCCATGACACTTTTGACACCCGCTTCTGAAAGCAGGGCTGCGGCAAGGGTCATTGTCCAGCAAGTCCGAGCAGTCGTGGCGCAAAGAAGTACTGGCCCGGCCGGCAGGCTTGTGAGCTTCTGCAGGCGAACGGCTTTTTCCAGATGCTTGACGTGAGATGTGCTCGGCTGATTCTCCGGGCAGGCTGCCCCGTTCCATGAAAAGGCGTCAAGCAGCGGTAGTCGCCCGATTGTCGAGATATGATTGGCCAGTTGTCGATTACTCTGCATTTCAGAGCCATGAGCTGGGGCGGGCATGATAAGTGCCGGGCGATGTTCCCAGTCTTTCTTCCAGCGCTGCAGCAGACTGACAGCTCCATCGAGCAGACCAGAAGGGACGATTGTCATGCCGCTGCGTGCGAGTTCTTCCAGTTCCTCGGTCCAGCCGGGATCGTCTGCAAAGGCGACAGCGCGGGCGGCAAGCTTTGCCGAGATGTTTCCTTTGCGAGCGCAGCCTTTGGGCCAGATTTTTCGGGGCTCGAAGATCACGTCCTGTTGACGAAGATAGCTGCGGGCCTGATTAATCGCTTCGACGGAGGGGCGAAGTCCGGGTTTCGGAAGTTGTTTCGTGCAGACCGAACACTTGCCGCACGGTGCGGGATTGGGATCGCTGAGTGCCTGCTGCAGATAGGCCATCAGACAACCACGGCCCTGAGCATAGTTACGCATGAGGTCGGCTTCTTCACGCCGCCCCGCAATCAAGGCGTCCCATTTGCGTGAGTCGAGCTTCCAGGATCGTCCGGTCGCGGCCCACTTGCTGCCATCCTTCTGGACGGCGTCATCGACAGCCAGAATCCGCAGGAGTGCTTCCAGTCGTCCACGACGAATGGCGGTGGCGCCTTCAAGGTCCACAATCGACTGAGGCTGTTCTGAGAGCGCTTTCAACACGCGGTCCGCGTTCTCCTGATCGGGGATATTGGCCGTTGAGAAGTATTCCCAGATCGCTTCATCACCGCTGCCCGGAAGAAGAATGGCTTCTGCATGTGCAAGGGCACGGCCAGCGCGGCCGATCTGCTGATAGTATGCCACAGGAGTGCCGGGGGAGCCGAGATGCAGGCAGAATCCAAGGTCAGGTTTGTCGTAGCCCATGCCGAGCGCAGAAGTGGCGACGACAGCCTTGAGCTCATTTCTCCGCAGTTGCTGTTCGATCTGCAAACGGTCGGCTGTTTCCGTCTGGCCGGTGTAAGCCGGAACATCGAAGCCGCATTGACGGAGAAAGCCGGCAAGCCGCCCGGCTTCAGCCACGGTAAGAGTGTAGATGATTCCGGAGCCCGGCAGAGTGGGCAGAGCGTCGGCAATCCATGCGAAACGTTCTACGGCAGTGAGCCCGGGAATGACGGAGAGTCGGAGGGATGTTCGGGCCAGAGTGCCACGGAAGACGGCGGTGCCTTTGCCCAGTTGCCTGCCGACATCGTCGGTGACACGAGCGTTCGCAGTCGCGGTCGTCGCAAGCACAGCGGCCTTTGGTGCAGCAAGCAACGAACGAGCGAGTCGCTGATAGTCGGGACGAAAGTCGAATCCCCAGTCGCTGATACAGTGGGCTTCATCAATAACGATAAGTGACGTTTGAGCAAGAAGTCCGGGAAGCCGCGCCGCGAAGGCAGGATTACCCAGCCGCTCGGGTGATATAAGGAGCACGTCGAGCTGATTATCTTTGAGTGCCTGAAAGATGGGGTCCCAATCGTCAATGTTGGTGCTGTTGATGCTTTCAGCCCTGAGGCCCGCTTTGCCAGCGGCGGTTACCTGATCGCGCATCAGTGCCAGCAGCGGGGAGATAACAAGCGTGGTTCCACCGCCAGCCTTTCGCAACGCCGTCGTTGCCGCCCAGTACACAGCGCTTTTCCCCCAGCCGGTAGCCTGAACAACCAGGACTCGAGCGGCAGGCTTCAGAACGGCGTCGACAGCAGCGAGCTGGTCATCACGAGGAACGGCCTGCGGGCCAGCCAAATGTCGCAGAACCGCTGTCAGATGCTCTGCGGCTGAGGGAGTCGGCATAATACATGCGGTCCGTATGAAGAGAGATGTTACGCAGCCAGAATAAATATCCTAGTGGCTACAAAACATATTGTCCATAGGTAGTAATGACAAGTACTCCACGGTCAGCAAGAAATGTTCGCTGAATGTTTCCGGCAGGCCACCGTGTTCCGGCGGCTCAATCTTTGGCGTGTGCGGTGCAGCGCCGAGAGTGAGTAAGGCCCCAGTGAACAAATAACCTACCCACTAACTCATGGCGAGCGGTTGGCGTTAGCCGACCGGTATGCCGTTCCACCGACCGGTTCACACCGGGCCGCTCGCCGAACTGGTATCGTATTTCTTTGCCGCTGCCTAAGTGCATTCACGCGGTCATTCCGACTCTTTCCTCAGGTCAATGGCCCAATCTGTCTCACACAGATTAAACCGCCAACAGCTTGCGTACAAAACATCCTGATGCTCCGTCTCTTACACTCGCAACCTTTCATGTAATCGCGCCCCGGCAAATACTGCCGCTTGAGACACTCTCCTCCTCCCTCAGTCCCGTTCGAAGGTCACAGGAATCGCTGACATGAAGCAGCCGGGGATTGACCTGTTGCATGGATATTCTGTGATGCCAAGGGGGCTGGCCGAACGGCGGCATCAAGTGAAACTCGAAGGAGGATTCAGTGGACGTTTGCTAATGGCTTCGGAAGTCGAAAGTCGTTTTTACGAAGTTGCGACTGCCGTTCGCACGCATTCCCGTTCTTCAGAAGCTCGCTTTTCGATCGCAACTCATGACACAAGTGCTTTCACTGAAGCCACTTATAACGTTGACGAAGTTTTGACACAGTCATGACGGCTGCAAAACACGATGCTGTTGCTGCAGGTCGATAAGACCCCTATTGTGACCAAGGCAGCACGCCGTCAGGTCCTCCTGAGGCAATCTGGTGGAGCTGAAACTGAAAGTTACAAGACTTCAAAAACGAGAAAGAAAATGTCCACAGCAACACCTCTGTTCACGCCTATCGACGATCAGCCATCAGATCGTGGCCTTTCGCCTGCAGAGATCAAGCGTCTTAAATTTCAGGCGGATACTGACCAACTGGTTGCCGCATTTAACAAAGATCAATTGAAGCTCAGCAATGTTGACTGGGTTGTGACTCTGTTTCTGATCGGAGTCCACGTCGGTGCGTTATTCGCATTCGTGCCGATGTTCTTCAGTTGGACTGCCGTTGCTGTGTGCCTCGTTCTTCACTGGGCCACCTGCAGCATCGGAATTTGCCTCGGATATCATCGCTATCTGGCTCACAAGTCAATGAAACTGCGAGCACCTGCGGAGTTCGTCGCCATGGCTTGCGGATGTTTGTCGGGAGAAGGGTCTCCGCTGACATGGGCGGCTACTCATCGTCTGCATCATCAGAAGTCTGATCAGGAAGGCGACCCGCACTCACCGATCCTGGTGAACGGAATCTGGTCGCATATTCTGTGGCTGTTCCCGAAACGCAGCACCGAGTCTTCTCGAATTCTTTATCGCCGATACGTTCCTGAACTCGTCGACCGTCCTCTGCTGCAGTTCTTTGAAAAGACGTTTGCTCTGTGGCTCTGGGGTGGCGGACTTGTGCTGCTGGCGGCTGGCTGGGCGATTGGGGGCTGGCAAATGGGTGTGTCGATGGTTGTCTGGGGCATGTGCGTGCGAATGGTTGCCGCCTATCACAGCACCTGGTTTGTAAATTCTGCGACTCATCTGTGGGGATATCGCAACTACGATACTCGCGATCATTCTCGCAATCTGTGGTGGGTCGCAATCCTCGCGTACGGCGAAGGCTGGCACAATAATCACCATGCTCATCCGGCGGTTGCTCCCGCTGGCCACAAGTGGTGGGAATTTGACATCACCTGGTGGTCGATCAAAGCCTTGCGAGCTGTTGGTTTGGCCTATGATGTCAAAGACAAACTGCCAGTCGGCCGCGCCGCTGATGATTCTGATCAGGTCGCAGAGACTCCGGAACAGACTGTGACTGGAGCCGCCTGAAGAGCCGGGGTCTAAAGATCGTTATCATCGAGAAACTTTTGGTTACTCGAACCAAATATCTGACGCGGGGATGGTGCCTTGGCAATCATCCCCGCGTCGTTTCATTTGGCGAGTGTCTTTTGTCGGATGGCGAGTGTCTTTTGTCGGAAATGAGGTAAACTCAGTCGTGTCCGCAGCGGGCTTCGCGAGGAAGCTCACACCGTTTTCTTTGGGTTAGCGTAGTCGAACGATGGCAGAACGAGTTGTGCTGGCAATGAGTGGCGGGGTTGATAGTTCCGCCGCAGCCGTCCTGTTGCATGAACAGGGATATGAAGTCATCGGTCTGTTTATGAGATCCGGTGAAACCGAGACCGCCTGCGCACTGCCCGGCGGGACTCTTCTGCCTATTGTGAACGCACCAGCTCACCGGCAGGGCTGTTGCAGCTCCGAAGATGCTGCTGATGCGCGGCGTGTGGCGGACCGACTGGGGATTCCGTTTCACTCGCTGAACCTGCAGGACGCCTTTCGCAGAATCAAGGACTACTTCGCGGACGAATATCTTGCCGGGCGAACTCCGAACCCCTGCGTGCAGTGCAATAACTGGCTGAAGTTCGGAAAGCTCTGGGAGTTTGCCCAGCAGGTCGGCGCGAACTACATCGCCACCGGGCACTACGCGCGACTGCAGCAGGACGAGATGACTCAGCAGTGGGGCTTGTTCCGCGGCGACGATGACAACAAAGATCAGTCTTATGTGTTGTTTGGGATTCGAAGAGAACTTCTGCCTAACGTGCTTTTACCCATCGGAACATTTCAGAAGCCGGAGATTCGAGAACTTGCTCGTCAGTCCGGACTTCGTGTGGCAGACAAGAAGGATAGCTACGAAATCTGTTTCGTGCCCGATCAGGATTATGCCGGCTTTCTAAAACGCTATCGTGGCCACGACGGAACGGCCGGAGACTTCGTGGATCTTGAAGGTCGAGTGCTGGGACAGCACGATGGCTACGAACACTTTACCGTCGGACAACGCAAGGGACTTGGGATTGCGTTTGGGGAGCCGCGATTTGTAATCCGGATCAATCCCGAAAACCGACAGGTGGTACTGGGGCTTCGGGAAGATCTCGCGACGAAATCCATTCGAATTCACCAGCTCAATTGGCTGGCTGATCGTCCGGGCGACAGCTTTCGATGTGAAGTCAAAGTGCGTTATCGGCAGGCTTCGGAAAGCTGTACGGTGCAGGTTGAACAGGACGACCGGGCCACGATTATTCCGGACGAACCCATCTTTGGCGTGGCCCCCGGACAAGCGGCTGTCCTTTACAACGGGAACCACGTTCTGGGTGGAGGCTGGATTCTCTGATCAGTCGTCGCTGCCTGATGCTTGCTGCAGGAATGCAACCTGATCAGAACGGAGCCGATTCATCGGCCGGCCCAAAGTCCGGTTCGTCGTCAGCGACTGCAGAGGCGGACGAGTCCCCGCCCGATATCAACTGAAATCCGGTCGCTTCCGCGCTGAGGAAGAATTTGACTTCGCTCATTTCATCGCGTTGCCATTTGCGCCCTGTAAGTCGGTAAGACACCTTCACTTTGTCGCCAACCTTCAGATTGTCGACCGAATCACAGGCGTCAGAAACAAACTCCAGCGGCAGGTAATTCGTGAAACGGCCGTTGGTCTGCTCCAGCACAACCATGCGTTTACGGAATCCTTTTTGTCCAAACGTCTTCGTGGGTTCAATTAAGTGAACCTGACCGGTGACCGTGGCGTCGGCCATGGAAATCATCCTATTTTCTGCTGACATTAATGCGTAGAGACGGCATGGTACGCCACCCGACAAAGAGTCTCAAGCAGGCCACCAATTTCCTCGTCCGGGAATCGAAAACAACGGATTCATTCCAGACACGCGACGAGCGGCGGAGGACAAACGATGCGCGAAGTTTGGCACAAACTGCTCATTAACAACGAGGAAATGGCTGCGGTTACTGATTCGGAAGAGGCTTCAGCCCTGCCATCGGCGAGAGTCATTTGAGATTTTGCGCAGATCGCGACACCCGCAAGCAACAAGGATCACGTGTCCACTTTCTGCGAAGAGACTGCTTTTCTCTGACCGCGAAAAATTTTCTTCCCTGATAAATCACGGTTAACGGCGAACAAACCGTACGGTACAGTAAAACAAACCCGAAAGTTTCCTACCCTCCTTGCGATGACAGCCGTGACGAAAGACAAAATCTGCGAAGCCGCGATTCGGATCGCCAGCCGAGATGGATTGTTGGCCATGACACTCGAAAACGTCGCCCGTGAAACCGGCATCTCGAAGGGTGGCGTGATGTACCATTTCCCCAGCAAGGATGAACTGATTCGGGGAGTCCTGGAGTACTTCAGTCAGCAATGCGAAACAATGCTGATGCGGCGAGTCATCGACGACCCGGAGCCGCGAATGCGCTGGGCTCGCTGTATGCTGGACTGCCTGTTTCCGCAGTCGCCTATAGAAACGCAACCCGACGACGTTGGTAGTGACATGCTGGCTCGCTTCTTCGTCGCCACGTTGGCAGGTGCCGTCACCAGTCCCGGCGCGATGCAACCGTTAAGAGACCTGGCGACTCGGATGCGGAACCGTTGCCTGAGTGACCCGCGAGATGGGATGGAGCAACTGCTGGTCTGGCTGACGATCGATGGTTTATTGCTGTGGCAATTTATGGGCCTGATCGGTCCGGATGATCCTCTGATTCTGAAGGTCGCGGAAAGTCTTCGAGCCCGTATCGCAGCTCAGATGCAATTGTCTGGCTCGGGGGAAGAGATCGTTAAGGAACGCGTCGCTGTTCCGGAGGTGCAGCAATGAGCAATGCTTCACCTAAAACCACCGGACGAAGTCGACTTCGCCTTCTGGCAGTCGTGCTGCTCGCGGGCACGAGCGTTGGCAGTTGGTTTTATTATCAACACGTTCATGCTCAGACCGTGGCGGCGAAGTCCGCTGCGGAATCATTGAAGCCTGCTAAGCGAGTCCAGGTGCATTCGCTCGGACGGCTTGAACCTGCCGGGACGATTCTCCAGTTATCCCCCAGTTCCGGCAACGAAGGTGCCGTGATTGAACGGTTGCTGGTCAAGGAAGGTGACGACGTTGACGCCGGTGCAACACTGGCGATACTGGACAATCAGGCACGTCGCATGGCGGCTCTGGATGAGGCACAGGCTCGTTTGGCTGCTGCGGAAGCACGCCTGCAACAAATCAAAGCCGGGGCGAAAGTGGGAGATATTGATTCTCAGCAAGCGGTGGTCAACCTGGCCGAAGCACAGTCGAAAGTGGCTGCCAGGGATTTAAACAGAGCCAAAGAGCTGCACGCCAGACAAGCGATCTCGATCGAGTTGGTTGATCAGCGGCAATGGGAATACGATCGGCTGCAGCTTGAACAGCGACGGGCGGCGGGAACGCTGGAGAGTCTGAAAGAGATTCGTAACGTCGATGTAGCCGTGGCAGAAAAGGAGGTTGCAGGAGCCCGAGCTTCCGTCGCGCGCACCCAGGCGGACGTGGACGCATCGGTTGTGGTTGCTCCGGCGGCTGGTCGAATTCTTAAGATCCACACTCATCCCGGAGAGAAAATCAGCGAACGCGGAGTGCTCGAACTGGGCGATGTGCTGAGGATGCAGGCGGTTGCAGAAGTGTTTGAGGCTGATGTATCGCTGGTTCGTTTGGGGATGAGGGCGAGAATCAGCATTGATTCGTCGAGCCACCAGATCGACGGGAAAGTCATTGAGATCGGGAACCTGGTTTCTCGCAAAGTCGTGCTGACCAATGACCCTGTCAGCGATACGGACGCGCGAGTTGTCGAGGTGCGAATTGATTTGAACTCGGATCAGATTGAGTCCGTGGCTCGTCTTTCGAATGCTCGTGTTGAAGTCACCATTCTGCTGGAGGCTCCTGAATCCCAGTCGAGCGATGCGGCTCAGGGTTCCATCCAGACGATCAGCCATCAGTCAGCAAGATAAGTCACAGAAGCGATCACAAAGCCGGGCAGTCATCCGGACACAGAATCATCTTTACGCATTTTCTGAGAGGCCGGGAGCCAGTTCCTTTTTTGGGCTTTCCTCATGTTCTCCGCGTTCTTCGTGGCCTGGTGCCAGCTCACATACAACAAGGTCAAGCTTGCGGTTGCCGCGGCGGGCGTTGTTGTGGCGGTGATGCTGATGCTGGTGCAACTCGGAATTCGCCAGGGTGCCCTGGATAACAGCGTCGCGGTCGCTCGCCGAGTCACCGCGGATCTTGTTGTCGTCAGTCCGCGGACCAAGACAATTTTTGCATCAGCGCAGTTCCCGAGGCGACTGTTGTATCGGCTGGGATCAGACCCCAATGTCGTGGCGATTTCTGAGATGTACATGGGGCAGGGCCGGTTGAGAAATCCCTGGAACAAGCTGGAGTTTCCGGTCAGTCTGTACGGTATCGATCCCGGGGCCGGCATGATGAAATTGCCTGGGATCGAAAAGTTCAAAGTGGAGCTCAACGATATTGACCGGCTGCTTTTCGACGGCATGAGTCGAACCAACTACGGCCCCGTTAAGCAATATCTGACTGAGAATGAATTCCTCGACGTTGAAGTCAACCTGCGAAAGATTCGTTTGATTGATTCCATTGACGTGGGCATTTCGATCAACACCGACGGGAATTTATTCACATCGCCGGCCAATTTCCTGCGACTCTTTCCGGATCGCAAACCCGGCTCTGTGGATCTGGGCTTGATCAGGCTTCGTCCGGGAGCGGATATCGAGGCGGTACGAAACTCCTTGCGGCAATATGTCGGCACAGAAGCGAAAGTGCTGACGCGTGATGAACTGGTCGCTGCAGAGATTGTGTTCATTCGCGAAAACGCACCGCTCGACTTTATCTTCGGGATGGGAGCGGCGGTGGGGTTCTTTATCGGGTTCGTTGTGGTGTATCAGATTCTCTACACGGAAGTCACCAATCACCTGCCACAGTATGCAACGATGAAGGCGATGGGGTTCAGCGATCGCTACCTGCTGCAGGTGGTCCTGAGCCAATCCGTGATTCTGGCGTTGCTGGGATACCTGCCTGGATTCGTGTTGGCCCTCGGATTGTATCGCGTGGCCACGAAGGCGATCCAGATGCAGTTCTCGATGACAGTTGAACGAGCCGTTTTTGTTTTTGTGCTGACGATCGTGATGTGTGGATTGTCGGCGATGATTGCGATCCGCAAAGTTCGCACGGCAGATCCGGCAGACGTGTTTTGAGGAGAGTTTCGAAATCTTTTAACGGTAATGCCGTTCGACGATCAGAGATAAGGTGGTGGATCTCGCCGGAGATCCCTGTGTTTGGGGGAAGCCTGGCGACTTCCACGACATTGGTTGAACGGTGTTGCGTTTCACTGAAGCCTGAAGACTAAAGCAGACTATGATTGAAGAAACCCACAACCAGACTGTTCAAACCACAACGGTTTTGCTCACGGCAACACCGGCGATCTCCGCACGACATGTGAATTTTGCCTTTGGCGAGGGCGATTTACAGAAGCAGATTCTGTTCGACATCAATCTCGAAGTGGCGACCGGCGAGATTGTCCTGCTGACCGGCCCCAGCGGCAGCGGCAAGACGACTCTGCTGACACTCATCGGCGCTCTCAGAAAAGTCCGCGATGGTGAGCTGGATGTTCTTAGCCATCATCTGCACGATGCCAGTATGGAAGAACTGGTCGAAGTTCGCCGGGAGATTGGATTCATCTTTCAGCAGCACAACCTGTTGCCATTCCTGACCGCTCGGCAGAACGTGCATCTTATGTTTCATCTGCACCCGGAAGTCAGCCCTGATCAAGCGAATCGACTGACCGCCGAACTGCTGACCAGCGTCGGCCTCGGGCATCGTCTGGATTATTATCCAGCCCGGCTTTCGGGCGGGCAAAAGCAGCGAGTTGCGATTGCTCGCGCTCTTGCGGCCAATCCGAAATTGATCCTGGCCGACGAACCGACAGCCGCACTGGATAGCCAATCAGGGCGCGATGTCGTCAATCTGCTTCAGGAACTTGCCCGTGGGCGAGGCTGTCCGATTCTGATGGTGACTCACGACCCCCGAATTCTGGACGTGGCCGACCGGATCATCAACATGGAAGACGGTCGAGTCCACCCGGGTGAGAAATAGAACGCATCGCCACGGTCAACAGGAGATGCTGACGTCGCATCCGTTTATCGGTTGAGCGAGAGTCAACGCGAGGGACAGATTCCCCGGCAGGAAAGGCAGCGCAGGACTACTTCTTTTTGCCCTTCTTGGCTTTCGCACCGCTGCTTTTCCTAACACTGCTGCTCTTGGCCCCGGCTTTTGCGGCAGATTTTCCGCCAGTCTTTTCTGGCGGCACACTGCCGAAAATTTTATCCCAGCCACTGACAAATTTCCTGGAAGCGCCCGTGTGAACGGTATATCCGGTCATCATTTTTCTTTCTTTGATTTGACATTACAAAAAGCAGAATTCTGATACTCACCAGGATGCATAGTCCTGCACAATTCGTCAAGTCTTCGAGATGCTGCGACACAATTGGACGGACTCAGATGTCTGGTGATTTTTTACAATCTGTGCATCACGATTTCCAAGTGATGAAGACTTACCACGCAGTCGCACAGAAAACACATAGCATCACACATGGTATATCGATGCCGCAGAACGATACTATCTATCGCACAAGGAAGAATTCGGGCGTCATAAAGATGGCCCAGAGAACGTCTTCAATTTCCTGCGATGTGGGTGGTGAGCTCAGGGACTCTTCGAGAATGGCGTTTTCTTCAGGCAACGGTTTTCGAGACAACGCGAACTCATAGAGGTGATTTATCAACGTCACTTTATCAGAGAATTCGCCATTCGCCAGATTCGCGGCCCCGGTGCTCAGATAGCCAGCCAGCGTCGCCCCGTTGGAAAGGTCGATGGCCTCCAATGTTGTAAGTTCACTGGGACGCATGGAGACGATTTGTTCGCGAAATGGTCGGCCCAGCGATCGCATCAGGAAATCATTCTTCATCAGCGACGCTCGAATCATCTGCAGATTGCCGGTCAACGCCTGTGTCAGCAGATTCGGAGCGGTTGATGAAACGGAATTCGTCCAGACATCGAGAGCCGGCACGACGGTCACTGGTTTCCAGTCACCAGTAATGCGCCCCAGCCGGCCTTCTTTTCTGGGCGGCACTTTGGCGTTCCATTCCCAGCTTTCATCGCTGACCACAGTAATCACTTCGCCGTTCGTCAGTTTTACGCGCGACTCGAAAAAGAACCCGGCCGCATTGGGACCGTTTCCGGCATTCGTGGCGATCGCGACAATTGTGTTCTCGCCTTTCTTCAGCAGACCACGCAGGGGCACAGCTTCGGTCTTCGTCCATTCACTACCGGACTTCACTTCACGCCCATTGAGAAACAGAGTGAACCCGTTATCACAGGTCAGCACCGCGCCGCCTTGATCAATATCGGCAGGTAAAACAAACTGCCGACGAAGCAAAATCGCCTCGCCGGACGGAGGAACACTGCCGCTGGCCGCGGAATCTCCCCAGATCCATTTGGCCTGCAATGAAACCGGTTCGGCACCAGCACCCTGCGGTACACTCCGAATGACCGGTGCGTCAAAGGCGGCGGGAGCGGCCGAGGTCATCTGCCACACGGAGTCAAGGAATTGCTCGGCCGTCATGCGGCGAGGCAGTGGTCCCTGATAGACAAATTTTCCACTGGAACCTTCTGCCGATTCTCCTCGTCGCGTCACACTTTGCGACTGATACGCTTCCGAGGTTGCGATCAGGTACAGAACAGACTTGAGATCGTACTTGTTATCGGCAAGATGCACGGCCAGATGGTCCAGCAAGTCGGCGTTCCAGGGTTCCGACTGCATAGCATCCAGTGGATGCACAATGCCGCGGCCCATCAGCTTGTACCACAAACGATTGACGATCGTTCGGGTAAACCGGCCATTGTCCGGATGCGTCATCAACGCCGCGAGTTGTTTCAATCGCTCTTCTCGCGGTGCCGCCGCATCAATCTGGCCCAGTTCCGGAAACAGCCATTTGGCTTCGGCTTGCTTCCCGATGGGCTTATCGCAGCGATGAATCTGCAACGGCTGAGCCGAATAGATGGCGGCGAGGCTGTAGGCTTCTTCCAGTTTCCAGCGGTCGATAAAGCTATCATGACACGATGCGCACTTCAGATTGATCCCGAGGAAGGATTGCGACACGCTCTGGGCAAACTGGATCTCAACCGTCTGTCCGGCACTCACTTCGCCGCGCCAGCGAATTCCGTCGATGTAACCCTGGCTGAAGGATGTTGGCGGAGCGATCAGTTCACGAGCAAACTGATCGAACGGTTTGTTACTGACAAGTGCTTCATACAGCCAGCCGCTGACCTGTTGTCGACCGCCGGTAATAAAGCCCGTGCCGCTGTAGTCGTTACGCAGCAGGTCATTGAAGAACGAAAGCCAGTGCTCTGCGTAAGCCACGTTGTCATCGAGAAGGGCCCTGACCATCTTCGCACGTTTGTCAGGAGATTGATCAGCAACGAATGCCTGAAGTTCCTGGGGTTCCGGAAGCAATCCGACGACGTCGAGAGAAACGCGTCGCAAAAACACCGCATCATCAATTTGCACAGGGCGTGCAACTTCATGTGCAGCAAGATCGGCATCGAGAATTCGGTCGACGGGATTCGAACGTCCGTCAACCGTCGGAGGCAGTTCCGGGCGGCGAGGCTTCAATGGGGGTTCGTAACTTGCCGGGGCGAATGAGAATCCTTCTTCCCACGGCACGCCGTCGGCAATCCACTTGCGGATGACTTCCTTCTCTTTGTCGGACAGACGCTCTCGATCAGCCGGGGGCATTTGAGTTTCCGGGTCAGACGTCAGGATCAGACTCAACGCATGCGATACATCGGGCTTGCCGGGAACAATATGTCCGGAATCGACAACCAGTTCCCGATGATTCATCGAGAAGCTGCCCTTGGCTTCTCGTCCACCATGACAGGGGACACAATGCTTTTTCAGCACCGGAAGTACGTCATGAGCAAAATCGGACGGCTGCTGCGCGCTGGCTGAACGACTGATGATGGCAACGCACAGACAAACGGCGAAAATGGTGAGATTGCTTCGAAGCACCGGAATTCCTCAGCGTCGTCACAAAGACGGATTCTGCAAACTAGCCCGACAAACCTGATCCGAAACCTGAACAGGACAGGCAGGTTATGTCCGGGGGACATGATATGACAAGCGAGATCGGAACCACGAACTTTTGCGGAACCCTTGACCTGAGGCGATTGAAAGGTCAACCTCTTGCCAAAGGGGCAGCAGAAATGATTGCCCTCCGCCCTGAATCCCGCCGTTCCTCGACGAGTCAAGAAAGCAGAAATCATGGATAAACGGACACAGACTTCAGACGGCACTCGCCGTAATTTCCTTGCCACAACTGCTCTCAGCGCCGCTGCTGCTGCCGTTCCGGCAACTCTGAATGCAGGGGCTTACGCGGGCGGCAGTGATCTCCTGAAGGTGGGACTTGTTGGTGCTGGCGGGCGCGGAACAGGTGCTGCCGAGCAGGCTTTGAACGCCGATCCGGGGACGGAATTGGTCGCTCTGGCAGACGTATTCGAAGACGCGGTGACTCGCGGCCTGAGACAGCTCAGTCGAAAATTCAACAAAGACGGCGCGGCAGCTCGAGTGACTGCAACGGAAGATCAGTGTTACACGGGCTTCGACGCTTACAAGAATGTGATCGAAAAGTGTGACGTGGTGCTGTTGGCTTCAACGCCTCACTTCCGACCGGAACACATGCGAGCCTCGGTCGAAGCCGGCAAGCATATTTTCTGTGAGAAGCCCATCGCCGTTGATGCTCCCGGAGTTCGATCGGTTCTTGAATCTTCAGCGAAAGCGGCCGAGAAAGGGCTGTCGCTGGTTTCCGGACTGTGCTGGAGATATCACCCGGGCAAGCGGGCTGTTTTCGAGCAACTCAAGAGCGGCACCATCGGCGATATCGTATCGATGCAGTGCAGCTACATGACCGGCGGCGTCTGGGATCCTCGTCGTGAACGCGATCAGTGCAAGAGCGAAATGGAATACCAGATTCGCAACTGGTATTACTACACCTGGCTATCCGGTGACTTCAATGTTGAGCAGCACATTCACAGTCTCGACAAGATGATGTGGGCGATGAATGACGAAGCTCCCGCCACGATCAGCGGTTCCGGCGGCCGACAGGTTCGTACGGATGCTCGCTACGGCAACATTTACGATCACTTCGATATCGTTTACCAGTGGGCGAATGGTGTGAAAGCGTTTGCTCGCTGCCGACACTGGCCAAACTGCGAAAACGAAGTCGAAGACTACATCTTTGGCACCAAGGGCATGATCGATGTCATGGCCCACAAGATTTCGGATTACAAAGGCAACGTGATCTGGAAGTACGATGGACCTGATGGCGACATGTACCAGATCGAACACAACGAACTCTTTGCCAGCATCCGTGCGGGCAAGCCGATCAACAACGGCGACTACATGTGCAAGAGCACAATGCTGGCGATTGCAGGTCGTATGGCTGGTTACACCGGTCAGAAACTGACCTGGGATGCCGTCATGAACTCCAGGGAAAATCTCAGCCCAGCCAGCTATGACTGGGCTGATAATCCGGTGCCACCGGTTGCTGTTCCAGGAAAGACTCCGTTTGTCTGATCTGCGGGGCATCCCAAACCATTCTTTTCGCTGCTTGAATTGCAGGCCTGCGATGTAGATCAGCACGGTTCAGCAATTGCTCAACTGCGACAGGGATCGGTCACCGGGATCATCGTCTGTAATGCTTATGACAGCGTGCTGATGAAGCGGATCGTGGAACGCCTCGAGCGACACGATCTGCCTTTTTTGAAGACCTGGTTTCCGGAGAAATTCAAGTCCTGGTTCTATGGCCAGAGTTTGAATTTGATGCAGACCGATCCGGACACAAATGTTTTCAGCAGGCCGAAGAGTTCCATCAGCACATGACAGAACTCTTTCCCGCCGGGCAGGGCTCTGCACCGTGTAACACCTATTGTCGGCCAGAGAACTCGCTGGACCGCCTGCAGCTTTATGGCTCACGCCAGAGATCGCGATGCGGTGTATTGTTGGGGTTAACGGTTTGTCGACATCGCTCATCGTTCCGACATCCGACATTTTTGTTAAAACTCGTAAGTGGCATGCTGGTTGAAGCCAACATGACAAAGCAAACGGCGACCCAATTAACGATTCGCCTGTCACCGGGTCTCTCTTTCCACCGGCTGAAGAATCATGTTTATGACAAATGGTTTTTGCACCTTAGTGGCCGCTGTTCTGGTCTTCAGTTCTCTGCCCACCGAAACAGGTCTTTGCGGTGAAATCATTGTTCCGGCCTTTACGGCGTATATGTCACCAGAACCGTCGGCTGCTCACATCTCTGAGGAACACGGTGTAACCCACTGGGACGACCCCAACCAGACCGTCAACTGGTTTGGAAAATTCAGGAACAAAGGCGAGCTCACCGCGAAAATTCTGGTGCGACTCGACAAAAACGCAGAATCACGACTGCTACTTTCGATTGGAGAGACTTCCAGGGAGGTAAAAATTGTTGGTCGGGACGGTAAGGCTGCCATCGAGGCCAATTTTGGAAGCTTCCAGATTCCCGGCGCCGGGCATCACAGGATTGAACTGAAGTCGTTGAATCCCGCCGGACATTCAGCCGCTGATATTCAGTCTCTGGTGATCGAAGGGCCTGCTGCAGAAGGCGTTCACTTCAACATGAAGGAACGACGCAACGCCGCCTCCGTCCATCTGGCCTATCCGACTGAACGCGACCTCAGCGTTGCGGCCCTTTACTGTGAGGTCACTGCTGTTGAGGAACCCGTCACCACCTTTTATATGGCGTGTGGCTGGCATCGCGGATACTTTGGAATGCAGGTCAACAGCGAGAAAGAGCGTCGCATCATCTTCAGTGTCTGGGACAGTGGAGACGAGGCCATCGACCGAAAAAAGGTGGTGGATGAGAATCGAGTGCGTCTGATGGGAAAGGGAGAAGGAGTTTATTCGGGCGACTTTGGCAACGAAGGCACTGGCGGACACAGCCATCTGAAGTACTTGTGGAAGACGGGTGAGAAGCAGCGATTCCTTGTTACCGCCGAACCTGTTGAAAAGTCCTTCACAGTCTTTTCAGGGTATTGGTTTCATCCGGACCGAAATGAATGGATGTTAATCTCTTCGTGGAAAGCTCCTAAAGAAGGCGGATACCTGCGAGGCCTTCATAGCTTCAGTGAAAACTTTGGAGGGGAGAATGGACATCTTCTTCGAAAGGCGCGATATGGAAATCAATGGGTTCGAACCGCAGATCAGAAATGGATCGAACTGACCACGGCAACCTTCAGCCATGACCCGACCGGGAAGTCTGACCGTTTTGATCGCTACATGGGCGTCGAAGAGGGACAGTTCTTCCTGAGCCATGGGGGATTTCTGGATGGATACTGTGACTTTGGTGACAAGTTCGATCGACCGGCAACAGGCACGGCACCAGCCGATCTGAAGCTACCGGCGATTAAGTGACTATAAGGTGCAGTCACGATTGATCGTCCACATCGGATCACGAGGCTTCAGCCAGGATCCCCGACTATACTCAAACAACGGGAGAATGATCCGGAGATTTCAACGCGTATATGGCACACTTTCGACCGAAAGATTTCGTGACCTCAAAATGAATCGCCAGGAACGCCAAGATCGCAAACTCAGTTACTGAGACTGAATCTTTCGGTCGCCAAATGTTTCGGTCCCAATCCACCAAACAACCGGTGATCTGTGCTCGGATGCCTGATGAGACCAGCGAGGTCCTGACGTCGCGGCTTTAAAGAGTCTCTGATCCGCAGAAGATTCGACTTTGAATAAACGTGACAAAGAGATCTCTGATGGGGTACTGTCGAGCGGAACACTCATCAAGGATCGCCTCCACGTCGCGACGATCTGAGAATCGAACGGGAGTTCCCGTTGCGTAAACAGTCCACTGATGGATGAGATTGCGTGCCAGTTGGCGAGGATTCGCGGCAAAGATCTGTTTCAGGTCACGCACATTGTGGAAATTTTTTCCGTCGAGAAGTTGACCGCTGGCGTCGACCGTTGAGGCAAGCGAATAACTGAAGTCGTGCCCCGCGCGGTCAATTCCGGTGATGGCTTCGCCCAGTTCGAGTGCTCGATAGCGATCGCGCCAAGCGCCCATGACGTCGAAGTTTTCAAGAGCCAGACCGATCGGATCGAATCTGGCATGACAGGCGGCGCAGCTTGCAGATTCAGTGTGCAGCTTCAGGAGTTCTCGAATCGTCTTCGCGCTGCGAATGTCGGGTTCGACAGCGGGAACGCTGGCCGGAGGAGCCGGGGGAGGATCACCCAGAATGCGATCCATCAACCACGCTCCGCGCACGACGGGCGATGTGTTTGTTCCGTTGGCGGTGACCTTCAGAATGGCTCCCTGTGTCAGCAATCCACCATACGGACTGTCCGGTGGCAACGTAACTTTTCGTAACTGCGAACCATTCAGCGGTTCAAGCTGGTAGTGATCGGCCAGTCGATCGTTGGCCAGCACAAAGTCAGAAGCCACCAGACTCGCAGCCGGCAGATTTTCTTGCATGGCCAGCGTCATGAACTCGCGAGTTTCCCGCTCCATTGATTCTGCAAGATAGTTGTCGAATCGGTACTCAGGGTAGAGACGTGAGTCCGGTTCATCGCGATAAATGTGACGCAGATTCAGCCAGTAGTCGGTAAAGTTCGTAACAAATCGATCGAAGGCCGGTTCGGCCATCAAACGTTCCACTTCAATCTTCAGTTCAGACTTTCGCAGCAGTTGTTCCTTCGCGGCTTTGTCGAGAAGTCTCCGATCCGGCGCGGAGTTTGTCAGGAAATGCGACAGACGAGACGCGATGGCATAATGGTGGCCGGTGAGATTGCCGGAAACGGGTTCGTTGAGAAACAAATAGTGGCTAGAGCAGAGGAATGCCTGGTAGCCAGCCAGCATGGCCTCCGCAAAATCGTCGCCAGCCTGCAGGCGAGACAGAATTAACTGTTCGAATGGTTCCGGATCGGAATCAACCAGCGGCTTCCGGGCTGCTCGATCAATAAACCGTCGCAGCAGACGTCGAGCGTCAGCTTCTGGTGTTTGAGTCATCACAGAAACGGAACGACGTGAGCCTGACTCGGATGCGGTCATTGGCAATTCATCGAACAGAATTCGATGCGACGCCGGTGGCCATTCCGAGGACGACAATGGTCCTTCGACTTCGAGCCACTGAAAAGCCACGCCCGGCTGGCCTCCTTCCGGAAACGGCGGATAACGATATTCGGGCGGCCCGTTGTTCACGTTTCGGGCGAGGGGAACCGGAAGACCGAGCAGACTGTATTCAAAAGTTTCCGTGGGCTTCAGCAGAATCGTGGTTTCGTAGACTGAGGTTTCAGGAGCGATATCCATGATGCCACCCGTTGCCCTGACGTCACCGGAAACATCGGGACCGGACGGTTTGCGAGCTCGAAACGTCATCGGCACTGGCTTCTTCGCAGGCACCAATTGAAAGCCTGGTTGCTGCAGCACCGAACGCGCCGAGAATTTCACCTTGTATCGGCCGGGTAATGATGCCACGAAACCATGGGGGTAGCCGTAGTACGGCCAGTGCGCGGAACGGAAGATGGCCAGCTCGACATCAGGATCGTGCTGACCGGAGCGACGCAGTTCTGCCAGCTCTCCGCCATTCAGAGGCAGAAGCTGATTGTTCTTTGCATAGAACATGGCTTCACGATTGCCGAATGTTTCCGCCTCCTGAAACATCTGAGTCGCCAGGAAACGATGTTTTGAAGCGGGCGGCGGAGTCATTCCGCTCGCGGTGGCCTGAGAGAGTGCAGATTCGGTCGCATCCAGAAAGGCGATGAGCTGGACTCGCGAAAGATCCAGCAGCGAAGTCGTCTTATTGAAATGATGCCCCACTCGATCTTCCGGAAGCATGTCGCGAATGTTCAAATCCGGAAGCTGCAGGAGATCACGCAGGTTCTGTTCGAACTCATCACGATTCAAACGTCGCATGGGGCCTCGGCCATTGGCCAGCACGTCGGAAAGATCGGCATCATGCAGCAGCGGTTCCAGAATCTGCAGCAGTTGGCCACGTTGTGCCTCGGGAAGTTCCTGCGGAGCGGGCGGCATTTCCTTCTTGCGAACCCGATCAAAGACATGAGTCCACTGAGTTCGCTGTTGAGCGTCGTTAAGGTTCGTTCCGGAACTCGTCAGATCGAGCCCACCTTCTTTGGTCTCCGAGTTGTGGCATTCGCTGCACTGCGTTTTGACGATTTCGACGACTGTGGTGAGATCATTAGCGAGGCAGGTACAGGTGCAGGCGGTTGACAGCAACACGCAGGTCAGCATCAGCGCCCAACGCGGCAGGGCAGTGGTGTTTGCGGCATGACGGTTTGGCGAGAGGAAGCTCATGTCGATTGTTCCAGTGGTTTCGCAAATGCGAGCAGGGGAGTTTGTCAGCGAAACATGCGACCGAAGATTTTCAGCATGCGAGCAAGGCCAAGCGACGCGGTGAGCCGTTCGATGCGAGTTTGAATTTTCAGATGAGCATCAACAGCGGCCGCTTCAGCATCGAAGTTATTGTGACCGCAGCCGGAGCAGTAGCGTACTCCCGGATCCAATTGTTTTCTGCAAAGCGTGCAATGATTTCGAGATTTTGCGCGAGAGCCCGGAGCCTCATTTGTAACGACATCTGAAGAATCGCGATAGGTTTTCGGGGGACGCGACCTGTGACAGCTTAAAGATCGAATGACTGACCGAGCTGGGGGATAATTGGCGGAAGGTCGGAGCATTCCTCAACGATTTTACTTAAGGCCGTCGCCGACTTGGATTCGCCATGGACCAGGAAGATCTGTCCGGCTCCGCCTTTCTTCAGGAGTTCTCCAAACCACCATTCAAAGTCACCGGCATCGGCGTGAGCCGACAAGCCGTTGATGATCTCCACTTTTGCACGGAGCGGAAGAGTCTCCCCGTGAATTCGGAGTTCCTGACGACGTTCGACAATTTTGCGACCGAGCGTATGCTGTGCCTGAAAGCCAATAATCATGACCGAATTGTTTTCGTCGGACACTGTTTGCTTCAGGTGATGCACTACGCGACCATTTTCGCACATGCCTCCTGCAGCGATCACCACAAACGGTCCGGGCCGGCGATTCAAGGCCATACTTTCGTCCTGTGATTGAACGTAGGTAAGCCCGGGGAAATCGAACACGTCCGCGTCATACTTCAGAGTTTCCTGAACATCACTATCCATAACACCAGCATGCTCGCGGTGCACATCCGTCAGACGAATCGCGAGAGGGCTGTCGATGAATACGGGAACTCTGCAAAGAGCGTCTTCATTGCGAAGTTCGTTCAGCAGATAAACCAGCATCTGAGTTCTGCCGAGACTGAATGCGGGGATAATCACTTTGCCCTGCGATCGAGACGCAGCGCAGATGACACGCTGAAGTTCTGCTTTGACGTTGCTGGAATCTTCGTGCAGTCGGTCGCCGTAGGTGGACTCCGAGATCAGAACGTCGCAACGCTCGACGGTTTCGGGATCCATCAGGATGGGTTGATTGCGTCGCCCGAGATCCCCGGTGAAGACGACTCGCTTCCATTCGCCCACGTCCAGCAGGTCGAGTTCGACCACGGACGCGCCCAGAATATGCCCTGCGTGCTGCAGACGCACCTTGGCCCCGTTCATAATCTCTGTCCATTCATGGAACGGAATGCACTCGAAAAGCTTCGCTGTTTTCCTTGCATCGTCTTCGGTGTACAGCGGCTTTGTGCTTCCCCCCTGCTGTCGGGCCTTTTTCTGAGCGTAACGGGCATCTTCCTCCTGAATCTTTGCACTGTCCCGCAACATGATGGTGGCAATATCTGCCGTCGCTTCACTGCAGTAGATTGGTCCTCGAAAGCCCGCTTTGTAAAGCCCGGGCAGATTACCACAATGGTCGATGTGAGCGTGGGAAAGAATCACTGCATCAAGTTTTTGAGGCGTACATCGAAAACGTTCATTCTTGGGCCTGACCTCATCGGATCGCCCCTGAAACAGGCCACAGTCCAGCAGAAGGCGAATCGAGTCTGTCTCGATCAGGTGCTGGCTGCCCGTAACTTCCCCGGCGGCCCCAAGAAACGTAATTTTCATGGAAAAGTTGCCCTGGTCAGGTTTGCACATTTGATGGATTTCGATGACAAACTGTCATTATTCTGCAACGATACATGGGCGGATGTTCATAAGTCCGTGATTTTATTTGGAAATCCAGTAAAATCACACGAACATACCTGCGTCCTGTTGTTGTAAAGTGGGACAGGGGCAAATGCGAGCCTTAAGAAGTTCAGGAGTAACTTGGCGATGCAAAGCGGAAGAAGCTTTTTTCGGTTGTTTGGCGGTCTTGGTCTGGTGCTGACTTTGGTTGGCGTTGATTCAAGACTGTTGGCCGATGAAGACAAAAAATCAGAAGAAGCGACAGTTGCTGCGGGCACTGAGGTTCCTCTGGGGGAATTCATTGACCAGCAGATCCGTCAGGGATGGCAGGACAATGAGATTGAGCCTTCTGCTGCTGCGACGGACGAAGAGTGGGTTCGCCGAATTTACCTGGACCTGTTGGGTCGAATCCCCACGATGGCGGAAGCTCGCACGTTTCTGGCGGATGAGAGTCCTCGTAAGCGTTCCGTGCTGACTGAAGAACTTCTGGAGCATGAGGACTACGTGAGGAACTTCACCACGGTGTGGTCCAATAATTGTATTGGTCGCGGAGCACCTCAGCGCGTGAGTCGAACGGGGATGGAGAAGTTCTTCCGAGAAGCTTTCGCAAGAAACCGACCATGGGATGAGATTGTCGTCGAGATTGTGACGGCATCGGGTCATTACGAAGAGAATGGTGCGGTCAACTACACTCTGGCTCAGATGCAGAACGCCGACGAAGGTGTTCAGTTGACGGCGATGACAGCTCGTTTGTTTCTTGGTCTTCAGGTGCAGTGTACTCAGTGTCACAATCACCCATTCAACAAATGGCAGCAGGATCAGTTCTGGGAGTACAACAGTTTCTTCCGTCAGGTTGGCAAGATTGACCATCGCAAACTGGACCCAAACACAGGTCGTATGGTCGACGACTACTCGGAAGTTGTTTGGCAGGAGTTCTCCGGTCCTGTTTACTACGAAAAACGCAGCGGTGTGATGCAGGTGGCTTACCCTCGCTTCGAGGGTCTTGAAGTGGATCCGGGCGTCGGTGTGGATCGCCGTGTTGAGTTCGGCAAGTTGATTACACAATCAGTCGATGGTGCTCCTCCGCAGATTGCCCAGGCGATGGTCAATCGCACCTGGAGTCATTTCTTTGGTTACGGATTTACTCGTCCCGTTGATGACATGGGCCCTCACAATCCAGCCAGCCATCCGGATTTGCTTGACCGGCTGTCTCGAGAGTTTGTTGCGGCTAACTATGACGTGAAGGAATTGATCCGCTGGATTGTCTCAAGCGAAGCTTACGCCCTGACGAGTCAGTTCAACGACAAGAATAAAATTGACGATCCGGGTGCTGGTGAAGTGCCTCTGTTCAGTCATATGTATCTGAAGTCGATGCAGGCCGAGCAGATGTATGATTCGTTGATTGTGGCGAGCAATGCTCACAAGTCCGGCCAGGGTGGCTGGGGTGCTCAGGAAGAGCAGCGACGTCGTTGGATGCAGCAATTCGTTGTGGCATTCGAAAACGATGAGAATGATGAATCAACGACCTTCAACGGTACGATTCCTCAGGCACTGATGATGATGAACAGTGAACTGATGGAGAAAGCCTGTAGTGTTGAACGAGGTAGTTTTCTATTTGAATCGATGAGCTCGCCAGGGAATGAAGCTCAGAAGATTCAGGAGTTGTATCTCGCGGCCCTCAGTCGAAATCCTACCAAGAGCGAAATTGGTAAGGTTCAGAAGATGCTCAAGAGTTACGGAAACCAAAAGCTGATGGGATATCAGGACCTGTTCTGGGCCCTGTTGAATTCCAATGAGTTTGTGTTTATTCACTGATCCCTTTAAACGTTTGATCCTACCCTGCAGGTTCGACATCGTGTCGGCCGACTGACCTTCACTTGGGAGATTTTTCAATGTCACTCTGGAATAACTACGGAATGAATCGCCGGCACTTCATGCAGCACATGGCGACCGCTGCAGCGACGGTTCCTGCGATGAGTTTTCTGTCGCACCTGCAGGCGAATGCGGATGTTGTGAAGTCAAAGCAGAAGGCCTGCATCCTGATGTGGATGGGTGGTGGACCCCCAACGATCGACATTTGGGACCTGAAGCCAGGCTCCAAGAACGGTGGCGAGTTTAAGCCGATTGACACGGCTGCTCCCGGAGTTCAGATCAGTGAGCATATGCCGGAAACCGCGAAGGTATTCGGAGACCTTTCTCTGGTTCGCTCGATGAGCACTCGAGAGGCGGATCACGGTCGTGGTCGTTATTACATGCAGACATCCTACGTGCCTAACCCAACCGTAGTTCACCCGACGTTTGGTTCGGTGGTCAGCTACGAAATCGGCAAGAATCGCAAGGCTCTTGAGATTCCTGCCTTCGTTTCAGTTGACGGTGGTGCTGGTCAGGCCGGGTTCCTGGGCATGACTCATGCTCCATTCGTTGTGGATAACACGGGACGTATTCGGAATGCTCCAACTGAAGAAGGTAAGGCCCGACTGGGTGCTCGTCTGACGATGCTGGATGAAATCGAATCCGGCTTTATCAAGTCAGGTCGCGGTGAGTTGCCGAAGGCTCACCAGGACGTTTACCTGAATGCGAAGAACCTGATGACTTCCCGTCAGATGGCTGCATTCGACGTCGCAAAGGCTGACGCAGGTCTTGGCCTCGAAGCTGAATCTGACGCGACTAAAGAAATGTACGGAACCAACGGTTTCGGACAGGGTCTGTTAATGGCGCGTCGTCTGGTTCAGGTTGGTGTTCCATTCGTGGAAGTCAACCTTGGCGGATGGGACCTTCATGCCGGAGTATTCGATACTCTGAAGAACCAGCGTCTGCCAGTCCTCGACAAGGGCATTTCAGCGATCACTGCGGACCTGAAACGCCGCGGTATGCTGGAAAACACCGTGCTGGTATGGATGGGTGAATTCGGTCGTACACCTCGCATCAATCAGGATGTCGGTCGCGATCACTGGGCAGCTTCATGGAGCGTCATGATCGGTGGCGGCGGACTGAAGAATGGCCAGGCTGTTGGAGCAACCGATAAGGACGGCGTTCAGATTGCTGACGGCAGCAAGGCTTATCTGCCGGGCGATATCTGGGCGACAGTGGCAATGGCGATGGGAATTCCTGTCAGCACTGTCCACACTTCCAAGCGTGGTCGCCCAATGAAGCTGGCTAACGGTGGAACTCCGATTCAGGAGTTGATTGGCTGATACGGCCGGTCAGAACAGATGATCTGAGAGAGTCCGGAAGCCCGGTTTCCCCTGCAGGACCGGGCTTCCGTTATGTCTGGAGCCAGAGGTTTTCAGTGAGCAGAGTGATGGCAATGGTGGCCGACAAATCTGAGGGATCGCCTGAACCAGACTCTCAGTCAGGCCCGGGCGAAGATTTCGTTCGTCTGTTTACACAGACTCAGAGATCGATCTATTTGTTCATTCTGCCTCTGGTCAGGACGGCGGCTGATGCCGAAGAAGTGCTTCAGGAAACCAATGTCGTGATCCTGAGCAAATGGAGACAGTTCGAACCGGGGACGAATTTCACGGCCTGGTGCAAGGCGATTGCAAGGCTGGAGGTCTTCCGTTTTCGCCGCAGTCGGCATCATCGGTTGCAGTTGATGGGAGAGGACGTTGTGGAGTTGCTGGCGCGAAAGATCGAAGAACAACCGGTCGATCAGGAACAAAGACGCGATGCCCTTTCGGCCTGTATCAGCAAGCTCCGGTCTTCTGACCAGGAACTGCTGCAACGACGATATCTGGCTGGCGTGACCGGTGAGGAAGTTGCACATCAGATGGGACGACCGGCGAATTCCGTTTATCAATCTCTGGGGCGAGTTCGACGCGTGCTTCTGGAATGCGTCCGTCGTCGACTTGCGACCGGGGGAGTCCAACAATGACAATTCATAATGAACTGCTGAATCTCGCAAATCTGTATTGCGAAGAAACTCTGACCGATGAACAACTGGACCGTCTGCAGTTTCTGCTTCGGACAGATGCGGCTTGCCAGTCCTTGTTTATCGAGATGGTTCAATTGCATGGTCAGTTGCTGTGGAGTGGCGGTATTTCTCCGGGCCATCAATTAAATGAACCAGAAGAATCCATTGCTGGACCAGACGAATACGAACTGATTGAAGCGGTCCGAAAAGCCATCCCTTACGCGCCGCTGAGTGCGGGTACGGAGCGAGCACGAGGGTCAAGGCGAACGGTCATTGCCGCCAGTCTGATGGTTTGTGTTTTGGCCGTTTTGCTGCTGGCCATCCGGCCGAATCAGTCCTCGAATCCAGTTTCAGTCGCGTCAAATGGAACCAACGTATCAATTCAGAAGTCCGTTTCTGAAACCACGACCACGCCAGAGAATGCAGCACTTCCCGAAGACCTCGTACCGGTCCCGCCTCTAAAGCTTGATGGACTCGCCCAGACCCAACCGCAGCGTCCTGACGCAACCGCAGTTGCCTCCGTGCCAGTTCAGACGACAGAACAGCCTGTGGCTGATCTGAGTGATGCTGAAATTGTGGAAGAGATCGATCGGCTCATTCGCACGGCCTGGGAAGACAACAAGATCCAGCCAGCGGCAGAAGCCAGCGACCACGAATGGGTCCGCAGAGCGTATCTGACTCTGACAGGGCGAATCCCTGCGATCGAACAGGCTTCGGAGTATGTAAGTGCCATCTCCCCTCGAAAGCGAGACCAACTGGTTGACTCGCTTCTTGGCCACTCTCTGACGGCGGAAAACCTTGCGGTTAACTGGACAAATCTTTTGATTGGCCGCTCGAATCCTCGAGATGTCGACGAGCAATCACTGTACTCGTTCCTGCTTGAGCAATTCTCAGAGAATCGACCGTGGATGGAGACTGTTGGTCATTTGATCGCAGCAGAAGGCCGAAGCGATGAAAACGGAGCCACGAACTTCCTGCTGGCTCATCTGAATGATCAGGCCACACCGGCAACGGCCGTCACCGCACGTTTGTTTTTGGGTCAACAGGTTCATTGTACGCAATGCCATGACCACCCATTCGCCAAAGAACGCAGCCAGCAGGAATTCTGGAGCCTGAATGCGTTCTTCAAACAGGCCGAACGAAAACGAATTCCGCTCACGGCGAATGTCGAACCTGGGATGAACCGGCAGGTTTGGATGCTGACAGATTCCGGTGAATCAGGAATGACATTTTACGACACTTTGCGTGGCCAGAAAAAGGCCGTCCCGCCGCAATTCGCCGGTGAAGCACTGGCCGCTGACGGAACAACATCTCGTCGCGCGGAATTGGTGCGATTACTGAACGCAGACAGCAGTCACCAGGTCGCCCGTGCCATGGTCAATCGTACCTGGGCACAGTTCTTCGGTCATGGATTCACAGCGCCGGTGGATGATCTGGGCCCACACAACCCGGTTAGTCATCCGGAGTTGTTCGACCATCTGACGAAGGCGTTTGTGAAATCGGGTTATGACATGCGACGACTGATGCGATGGATGACGCTGTCTCAGGCCTTTCGACTCTCGAGCGTCCAGTCCGAAGAAGCTTTGGCTGTCGACGACCCGCAGGAAGGTGGCACGCCACTGTTTTCAAGAGCCTATCCTCGACAAATGGGGCCGGAGCAGGTTTATGATTCGATTCGCATCGCAATCCGCTCCGTCTCACAGCAACCAATTGATTCCTCCGTCGGAACTGCGCATCGCAAAGAATGGGTTGAGCAGTTTGTACGATCTTATGGAACCGACGAAAACGACGAACTGCTGACCTTCGACGGCAATATCTCGCAAGCCCTGCTGATGATGAATGGCGAAGACATTGAAAACGCCATTCCTCTGGCCGCTGGTGAAGTGACAAAATCGCTGCAGGATCGGACAGTCTCGGAAGCTCCGGAACGTCTGGCCATGGCCACTCTGAATCGCAGTGCGACAGAGAACGAAGAGAAAGCGTTCCGTAATCGATATCGAGCACTGTCCAGATCTCTGCCAGCAGAGCAGGCCATGCAAACTGCCACCGAAGATATGCTCTGGGCCTACCTCAACAGCAGTGAGTTTGTCTCGTTGCATTAGCAGTCATCGAAGGCACCAACGAACAAATAACCTACGCACCAACTCATGGCGAGCGATTGGCGTAAGCCGACCGGTGTGCCGTTCTACCGGCCGGTTCACACCGGGCCGCTCGCCGAGCTGGTCTCTTATTTCTTTGCCGTTGTCTAAGGGGCTTCCCACTCCGGAATGCCCTTTTCCTTCAATTGTTTGTGGTAAAGCTCATGATAGGGTTTCGTGACTGACATCTCAGCGGTTTCGTTGACCATCATCGGGCGAGTCACTTTCCACCATTCGTCGTACGCCTTTCGCATACTGCTGACGACTTCCGGATGCTGATCCAGAACGTTCGTTGTTTGTCCGGGGTCAGACTGCATATCGAACAGCAGTTTGTCGTTTACGAATCGAAACCGCTGACTTCGCACGCTGAAGTTCTTCCATTGAAAATCGTTCGGCTCCTGTCCTGTGTCCCAGCGACCGACATGCGTAAACAGATAACGGTCCTCCCATGCTGCTGATGGGTCTTTGATCAGAGGAAGTAGATTTCGCCCTTCGACCTGATTCTCAGGAAGGTCAGCTCCGGCGATTGCCGCCAGCGTTGGAAAGATGTCAATATCACCGGCGATACGATCAATGTCCTGAGCGGGCCAGTGCTTATCCCAGCAAACAAAGAAGGGAACTCGCACGCCACCTTCATCCGGTGAGCCTTTGAGTCCTTTCATTCCGGCATTATAGGGGAGCATTTCAACCCCATCAGCGGATTTTCCCATTGCTGTATTTGGCTTGCCCGAACCGCCGCCAGTCATGCCATTGTCAGACATGAAAACAATGACCGTGTTGTCCAGGAGCTTGTGTTGCTCCAGATGATTCATCAGCTTGCCGACATTGTCATCGATATTCTCAATCATGCCGTAGTAGCCAGCCTGTTCCTGACCAAATCCGCACTCCAGAAATCTCCGCTTCGATGCCTCGGGGGCCAGAAATGGTCCATGAGGAGCATTGGGGGCTATATACGCGAAGAATGGCTGCCCGGTTTTCGAAGTCTTTGAGATCCAGCCAGCGGCGGCTGAGAAGAAAACATCGGTGCAAAAGCCACGAGTTTTCACGAACTGCCCGTTATTGCGAATCACCGGATCGAAATAAGAGTTCTCCGGTGCATCTGCACAACTGCAGGCATAGGCCTGACCGATGCCTCCCGCACCGTGAATAAACGTCTTATCGAAGCCTCTGTTATTAGGCTGATAAGGCTCCTCATCTCCCAGATGCCATTTACCAAAGATCCCGGTCGTGTAGCCGACCTTTTTCAGAATCTGCGGCAACGTGACTGCGTCCAGTGTGAGCCGTTCTCGCTCCAGAATCGTGTGAGTGATCCCGTTTCGCATTGAGTGTCGGCCCGTCATCAATGCAGATCGAGTCGGGCTGCATGTCGGCGAAACAAGAAATCGAGTGAACCGGGTACTGAGATCGTGCAGACGATCCAGATGCGGCGTCATCAACCACGGATGCCCATGTCGCCCCAAAGGCCCGTACCCCTGATCGTCGGTAATGATCAACACGATATTCGGAGTATTATTCTCGGCGGCCGAAAGCAAACTGCTGACGGAGCAGATGAGCCAGCCGACTGCCAACATGACGAAACTTGTTCTTTGAAGCATGGGAGACTCCCGAAGAGATGTCCGGTGGAAGACAGAGTGGATCTGATACCCAACTCACCAGTGCAGTCGAGCAAAAGCGGGTCAGGAAATGAATCGTCGCTGATAAAGAATCCATTCGACACAGGTCAGAACCAGGGCGCTGATCGTCAGATAAATCCAGAGCGGCCGACTTAACCACCGCGACATTTGTGATCCGCTCCGGGACGTGGATGAGATCGTTCCTTGCGGTCGCAGATCCGACTCTTTGCTGCTGGCCAGGTTGACGGCCACGATTGAATCGGATTTCGCATTCTGATCAACCAGAGAATTCCTGCTTGCGGAAGCCGTCAAAGTCCACAGCCCAACTTCATTCAAGGGCCCGGTTGTCGCCGTTGCACCACCGCTCAAACCATTAAGGTCAGGCACCGGCGTCAGGTCAAACCGTGTTCCGGAAGGCGAGGTCAATTGAACAGGCTCGTTCACGACAGCCGTCAGCGGAACTCTTGCGACACTTCCCGAATTCGCCGATGGCACGATCTCGCCAGTCGTGCCTGAAAACCATCCGAGCGCATTAGAGACCATGATTGGAAACGCCGTTCGAAAAGCGAGGTCGCTGCTGTCGAGATTGACCGTCAGGACGAGACATTTCCCTGCGGCTCGCGGCACAATAGCAAAAATCGGTACGCCGGTGGCCGTGCTGGCCAAAACCTGTGGACTACCACTGAAGACCAATTCACGTGCTTCAGGAATCACGACATTGTCCAGCCGAAAGTGACGCATCAACGGGGACGTAGAATCCTGATCGGTAATCAGCGGATTCTCAAGACGTTCTCCAGCCTCCCAGTATTCGCACTTCCCGATCGGATCAATCACAAACACATCCCCGATGGGCAGCCGGTCAGGAATTCGCCCGTGCAGGATGATCAAAGAATCCTCCGGCCAGGTCGCAGGAAAATCTGAGACGACACTGACTTCGACCAGTGGATTGGCCTCAAAAACCTTTTCCAGAAACAGATTCCCCGCGGTCACGATCAGCACCTTCTGAATCATTCGTGCCGGCAGAATGGACCACGCATTGTTATCTGTTTCCAGCCCATCACCGCTGAAAAAATCACCGCTGAGCACATCAGCAGTCTCTTTCATTGTCGCGTCATTGGCGTTCACCGTGGCTGGCGATGGAGACGACGATTCTCCCGTTACGTTCATCCTGATTTGCGTCAAAGCAGCTCGAACGACTCCACCTTCGAGCGATGTTTTTTCCAGAGTTCGAGTCCATAATTCTTCAGGCTGAAGATTCAACGGCAGCACATCGATCGGAATATCATCCAGCGTCAATTCGATGCGACAACTGGCAGCGACCGAAGACGCATTCTTCACAGAAACAAGTGTTTCATAACCAAGTGGATCAGTGAGGCTTCTCCGGACCTGAAACTGCGTGATCCCGATGTTCGATACGTCCGTCGAGAACACTCGATATTCGACGACGGGCTCAAGTTTCGCCAGTGTTTGCGGACCAGTAGTCTCATCTGCATCCGCTTCCTCTGACGAGCGAACATCAGCAGGAACGGGGGCATCAGCGGACACATGCTCATCGGCCACCGAGCGTTCATCGATCGGATCTGCAGCAGCATCAGCGCAACCATCGGTTAAGACAAGAATCTCACCACGAGGGTGGCTTCCCGTCAGTTTACGAGCGAGTTCGATCGCTGGCTGCAAAGTTGTCGGACCGTCGGAAAAATCGATGCCTCGCAAAGCTTCGTGCAAGGTTGGACTGTGTCCCGTCAGACTGGCCACGACTTCCGGTGATTCTCCGGCAAGGACAATTGACAGCTCATCCTGAAATCGAAGTCCATTGATAACTTCGGCGGCCGCTTCTTTCGCCGCATCCAGTCGAGTTGGACGAACATCACCCGCACGCATGCTGGCCGAATTGTCTAACACGATCACCAGCCGCCTGCCCTGCAGCGACTGCCACGAGAAAAACGGATTCATGACGGCCAGAACGATCAGCAGCAGCAGCAGCAACTGCAGAAGCAACGAATACCAATGGCGAAATTGTTGCCACAATGATCTTGGGGGCTTCTCTTCGAAGATCTGCTTCCAGAAGAGATTCGTAGACACCGGGACACGACGCAGCCGGACTTTCAGTATATAGAACGCCACGATTGGCAGCGCAAGGGCTGTCAGGGTCAGGGCGAGAGGGAAGGCAAAAGACATAGGAAGTCGTGTCAGTTGTTCAGTCTGTTCCCTCCGGAGGGAACTCGAACGAAGATCTTTGGGGGACTGCTGTTGCGCGGATTTCGACGCATTGTTAACAAATGCGGCAATATTCTCCACTCGGTGCCCAACTGATGCTGCATTCACGAAGCTCTGAGATATCCTTTCAATCACAGCCGCCCGTTGCTCAGGCGTCGTCGAAGAGGATTCAGCCTCTCGACGCCGAAAACTTCTGGACTGTTGTCATTATTTTTCTGCTCGTCTGATTCCTTCAGGTGCGTTTCGATGCTGCGGTTTGTCAGCTCAAACCAGAACCAGAATTCGGGAGTCTCCCGCAGGGAGTGGCTGCGCATCGGTGGCCTCGGCGGACTCAATTGGGCGCTGCCGGGAATGATTCCTCAAAAGGCTTCAGGCAACGACATCGAAGCTCCTGCACCGGGATTCGGAAAAGCGAAGGCCGTCATCGTGGTTTTTGCCAGCGGTGGGCAGAGCCAGATCGATATGTGGGATCCCAAGCCAAACGCTCCGGAAGAAGTTCGAGGAGCCTTCAAGTCGATCCAGACATCCGTGGCTGGAGTACGATTCTGTGAACACATGCCTCAGATCGCTCGCATTGCCGATCGACTGAGTATCGTCCGCAGTATGTCGCACGAAGATCTGGATCATGGGTCTGCCTTCTATCTTTCGATGACAGGACGTTATCACCGCCGACGTTCTGGAAATCCATTACCTGCTCCGGAGGATATGCCCTGTCACGGCGCTGTGCTGCATCGTGTTCGACCAAACTCGGCATTTCCGCAGACTGCCATTCATCTGAACGGCCCTGCAGAAGTACCTTTGATCGTAGGCCCCGGTCAGTTCGGGGGATTCCTCGGCAAAGGTTATGATCCTCTGACGCTGGGTGATGTCACAAAAGATGACAGCGCGGTTCCATCGCTGATGCCTCACGCGGACCTCCCGGAGATTCGCATGCAGGCTCGTCAGTCGCTGCTGCAATCGGTCGAAGGCAATATGCATCTTCTCGAACAGCAGAAGCTCGAACTGGACAAGCACGCGCTGTATCAGCAGGCCTTCAAGATGCTGGCTCGTCCGCAGGCCAGAGATGCGTTCGATCTTTCAAAAGAGCCCGAGGCCCTGCGGAACAGATATGGCAGGAATCGCTCCGGGCAGGCCTGTCTGCTGGCTCGGAGACTTGTCCAGGCTGGTGTTCCGCTGGTGACCGTGATCTGGTCGCACAACAACAGAGGCCAGGACATTGATCCGACGAATACAGATCTTTACGGCTGGGACAATCACAACGACATTTTCGAAGGACTACAGCATCACCTTCTGCCGCGTTTCGATCAGGGCTTTTCGGCGCTGATAGAAGATCTCGATGAGAAAGGAATGCTGGAGGAGACGCTTGTCGTTTGTATGGGCGAATTTGGCCGCGCCCCTTTGGTGGCCCTGGAACGCAACTTTGCCGGAGCAACCCCGGGCCGCAAACACTGGAGTTCAGTCTACTCCATCGCCATGGCCGGTGCCGGAATTCAGCGGGGAGCCGTCATCGGAGAATCTGACAGCCGAGGTGCTTTCCCGCGCACAGAAGCCTACGGCCCCTGGGATGTCACCGCCACCATGTTCTCCGCCCTCGGCATCAATCCGCATCAGCTCTATTACGATCTCGTCGATCGCCCCATCCCGATCTGCGACGGGCGAGTGATCTCAGCACTGTATGGATGATGATTCGAATGGAATGAGAGACACATCTCTCCAACTCATCAAGCCGCGCTACTGATATCATCACCGTGGAGGTAAGGATAGAACATGCGGCCAATCTCATCACTCAGACGCCAGATGTATTCCATGCGAAACGTGTCGTAACTCACATCAGCTGCAGAACGTGGCACCTGAATCGGGAAGATGCTGTTCACTTCGCGTGAGAAGATACGCTTGCCATCGCCGTCAGTTTCCATCTCATACACACTGACGATGGCGTCACATCGTCCACGAAACAGAGTATTGCTGTCACGTTCATAGAGCGAGAATGCACTGACATCGATATAGATCACAAAGTTGACGTCGAATTCCGCTCCGACTTCCACCGCAGTGTCCCAGTCCGGATTATCTCTGAGCCACGTCTGAACCTCGGCATAGTTCACAACTTCAATCTTCTTTGACGCAATCTGATTGGTGACTCGGTTAGCGATAATGTGGTCGATGTTATCGAACTGGTACTTCAATTCATCCGAGGCATAGCAGACGACCGCGACACGAATGTCTTTGTCGGTCATCGACTTATTCGTTTCTTTTTCAAATAACGGTTCGATCTGAGGTGGCCCGCCGATCAGATATCCCAGCAAAAGGAAGTAATTGCATCCGGGGATCGTGCACAGCATGATGCCTGTCAGCACACACTTCGCAAGAATTGAAAACACGTTACGCCGTCCACGGCTTTGCTGCATTGACGAAGCCGAACTGACTTTTGGGTGAGGCATCATGACTGATTCCAGATCGAACAACGGCGGGGAGAGGTGGTCAGAAGGGAGATTGAGACGGGAGCAATCACAATCAATGGACGGTTTCGCTGGCTCGGTGATCGTACAGGAACTGAGCAAGACTAATGGCTGCACGATCAAGGAAGCTTTCCGTGAAGAGCTGTTCTGATTTGTTTTCGCGAGGCACAGGATAGGCCGGGTAAGTCACATCAAACGTACGTTCGAAAGACACATTGGTGGATTTCGTATCCTTGCCTTTGGCTTCCATGACGGTCACTTTGCCCGCAGTTTTCCCCTGGAGCAGGTTTGGGCTGTCCTCAACCTGACAGCTAAAGCCTTCGATTTCGATATGCATGATAAAGTCGGCATCGAACTCATCGGCCAGCTCAGAGAAGTCGCCCCACTCCCCATGATCATCGAACCATGTTGCCACGTCGTCGGAGGAAATGACTTTGACTTTTCGAGTATCCAGATGACGCGTCATGCGATCCACGATATCAATCTGAATCGAAGGATGTCGCGCCAGAATTCCATGGGGAGCCGTGCAGACAATCAACAGTGATTTTTCGCCCTTGGTCAGATCAACGCCGGTGGCACCTCGAAACTGCGACTTCATCTTCGGATCACCGAAGAACATCTTGCCGGCCATAATGCCCAGCGAGCAGCCGGGAACGAACATCAGCAGACACATCGCGACGACAAACTGCAGCCGCTGCTGCCGAGTCATCTGGATTGTGGACAAGATGTTTTCCACGACGGTTCACTCCATTGAACATTGACTTCATCCGGCATCATGCCGATCGAAGTAACCACAGAATCAGGGACAGCAGGACCCA
>JBIIIF010000435.1:0-3552 GCA_044235005.1 Planctomycetaceae bacterium
AGGGGCCGTCAAAGGAACTTGCCATCAAGCTGATGTCATTGCCTCCGCGGCCTAAACGTCCGAATCTCCCTCCCAGCCAACTTCCGTTGCAGTTTATTCAAAGCGAACGCGTTGGCTTTCTGGGGAACTCCTCCGCAGAACGAATGAACCTGTTCGGCCACTTTGAAACTCTGCTGCATACTCGTTTTGCGGATAAAGAACTGATCGTTCGCAACTTCGCTCGCCCTGCCGAGGAAGTCGGGGTTCAGCAACGATCTGCGGACTACACCGCACTGGATGATCCGCAGTTGGCTTTTGGTGCAGACACTTACTTCTGCTTTTTCGGATTCAACGAATCCTTCAAGGGACCGGAAGGTCTCGACACGTTCAAGCAGCAGTACAAGCAGTATCTGGACATGATCACCAGCCGATATCCGCGCGATGACGAAAAGTCGCCGCCGCGATTTATCCTTGTCTCTCCGTTCGCGTTTGAGCCGACGGGCGATCCATTGCTGCCGAACGGCGAAAAAGAAAACGCCAATCTGAAGCTGTATTCAGCAGCCGTCGCGGAAGTGGCAGCTGAGCGAAAGCTGGCGTTTGTTGATGTCTTCGAGCAATCACTGAAGCTGGTGACTCAGACCCCCGGCATGCAGTTGACGATCAACGGCGCGCACCTGAACGCTGCGGGCGATCAGGAGATTGCTCGTTTGATTGACGAGAAGACTTTTGGGTCGGCTTCACCGGCCAGCTTTGGCAGTGAAAAGTACGAAACGCTGCGAACAGCGATTGTTGATAAATCCTGGGTCCATCTTCAGGACTATCGCATGCTGAATGGCTGGTACGTGTACGGCGGACGACGCACTTATGACACCGAGACGTTTCCGCGGGAATACCTGAAGATTCGCAAAATGGCGGAAGTTCGTGATCGTTATATCTGGGATCTGGCTCAGGGCAAATCAGATGCATCGAAGCCTGATGATACGCAGACAGGTGAGTTGTTTGTCCCCCAGACGCGTTTCGGAGAGCCTCGTCAGGATTATTCGGAAGCTGAGGAGCTGCGATACCTGACGCCTCAGCAATTGATTGAGCAGACCACCGTTCCGAAGGGCTTCCAGATTCAGGCGTTTGCCGATGAAACGATGTTTCCGGAACTCGCCAAGCCAGTGCAGTTGAACTTTGACAACAAAGGTCGGCTGTGGGTGGCTTGTATGCCAACGTATCCTCAGTGGAAACCAGGTGATGCTCCGCCGGACGATCGCCTGATCATTCTGGAGGATTCCAATCACGATGGGAAAGCGGATGCCTGCAAAGTCTTCTACGACAAGCTGCACTGCCCAACCGGGTTTGAATTTTGGAATGGCGGCGTGCTGGTGGTCGATCAGCCTCGCATGTTGTTCCTGAAAGATACCGACGGCGACGACAAAGCCGACGTCGTTGTTCAACTGATGGATGGCTGGGCGTCTGATGATACTCATCACACCTGCGGAGCTTTCGAATGGAGCCACGGCGGTAAGTTGCATATGCTGGAAGGCATTGCGACCAGCACCACTCTGGAAACTCCCTGGGGACCACATCGCAGTCAGGGAGCTGGTGGTGCGTATGTGATGGATCCTCGTTCGTTAAAGATTCGTCAGTTTGCACTGCCCGGTCAGTACAATATGTGGTGCTATGTGTTCAATGGCTGGGGACAGGGGATTGTTGGTGATGGAACGACGGCCAATCATGCCTGGGACACGCCATTGTCGGGTGCTCAGTTTGGTGGTCGAACCGGTCTGAACTTTGTCTTCAACAACGAAGGCATGCGACCCGCGCTGGGCAGTGAGTTTCTGAGCAGCCGACACTTCCCCGATGACGTTCAGGGACAATTTACTTATGCCTGCGTGATCAACATGAATGGCCTGCCGCGGTTTTCTGTGGCGGACAATGGCGGCGGTTACGCGGGAGCTCGATTGAAGAATGCCGACGGCAGCCCGGACGACCTGATTCGATCATCCGACAAGCATTTCCGTCCGGCGGATCCTCAGATCGGCCCCGACGGAGCACTTTGGTTTGGCGACTGGGCAAATGCCCTGATCGGCCATATGCAGTACAGCCAGCGCGACCCGAACCGCGATCACACTCGCGGACGCATCTATCGACTCGTTTACCCGGAACGTCCACTGGTCACACCGGTCACGCAGTTCGGCAAGCCGGCGTCAGAGATTCTGGAGCAACTTCGCGAATACGAATGGCGAACACGCTACCGTGCTCGTCGAGAACTCCACGGGCGACCATCTGCTGAAGTGTTGCCGGCCGTGGATGCGTGGGTCAAAGGCCTGAAGAGTGATGATCCTGAGTACGATCGTCTTCGAACGGAAGCACTTTGGATTCAGCAGTCTCATCATGCGATCAACGCAGAACTGCTGACAGCGGTTCTGAGCTGCAACACCGCCGATGCTCGTGCAGCGGCTGTTCGCATCGTCGCTGATGAACGCGAATCCCTGGCCGATTCTCAGGCCATGCTGATCGCAGCTTCGAAGGATGCTCATCCGCGAGTTCGCACCGAGACCGCTCGCGGACTCAGCTTCTTCGCAAACATCGAAGCGGCCGCAGCGTTGCTGGCGATGACGACATTCGATGCTGACTATTGGGTGGATTATACGATCCAGCATGCTCTGGGTGCCAACGAAAAGATCTGGCGAGCTGACTTCCTGACGGGCAAGATCCCTGAAGCCGGACCAAGAGCTACTGGGATTGTGACTCAGTTGATGGCGGCGTCCAAGAGCGGTGCAGCCGCTTTGCCGTTCCTGCAGACCTTGATGTCTCAGCAGCCAAAGCCTGAGGAAGAACGGAACAAGGCCATGACGGCTTTGGCCGGTCTTCAGGGCGACAGCAATCGAGGCCGGGAAGTCTTCGTTCGCAACTGCACCGCCTGCCATAAAGTGGGCAACGGTGAAGGACGTGAGTTCGGGCCAAACCTTGCGGGCGTCGCGAAGCGAATGAACAAAGTGAAGATTGTGCAGTCGGTCGTCGATCCGAACGCCGAGGTGGCAGAAAAGTATCGTTCAACTCTGATCGTCACGACAGATGGCATGCCCACAGCAGGTCTGGTCGTGTCAGAAAACGATACCGAAGTCGAGTTGTTCGACGGCAAGGCAGTTCGCAAGATCGCCAAGGCAGATATTGAAGAGCGAGTAACTCAGCAGCAGAGCAGTATGCCTGAAGGTGCCGCCTCAACGTTGGCTCCATCAGAGTTTATTGACCTGCTGGAATATCTGGCCGCTCAGAATCAGGACGTGCCTGCCGCGAAGTAAACAAGTCTGTTTGCGGCAGTCGTTTTAATGAGGGCACGGTCCGACTGGAAACAGTTGACCGTGCCCTTTCTGTTTGCCACGCCCCGCTGGCGGGCTCAGTTCGAACCTCAAACGAAAGCGTTATGGGAAAAAGATGTTTGCCCGAGCATTCGCTTTTCACACTCTGGAAGTACGACGCTTTTCTGTAGGGTGTGACAAGTGAGCCCCGGCGAACACAGGCACACCATTTGAGTCTCCGGTCTCCGCTTGATTCCAGCGGGAACAACCTAAGGTTTTTGCT
>JBIIIF010000436.1:0-3546 GCA_044235005.1 Planctomycetaceae bacterium
GGGAGCCCGATGGAAAGTCCGCCGTGTCAACCGAATGGCGGGGCTTTGCTCCATCATGTACAGCGATCTCTGGAAAACCTACTGGAATGCCGCATAAGCCATTCCACCGAAATCCGCGACTGCACCCGACGCGAATCCGTCCGGCAGCTTGAAGTCCGCTTTTCCAGACGCGATCAGATAGAGTACTCCAGTTCCTGCAATTCCCCCGGACACTTATGCAATGATATAGGGATCAGTTCACTTGCCTTGAAGCGACCACTGACTGACAGACCTACAGAGACCGCTGGGTTCAGATGGCAGCCGGAAATATGGCCGATGGCATACGCCATCGTGAGGACCGTGAGACCAAAGGCGAAAAACACTTCCAGCAAACCAATACCCACTCCCGGAAAAGCGGCCGCAAGGACAGCACTGCCGCATCCTCCAAAGACGAGCCAGAATGTTCCAATGAATTCCGCCGTACAACGCTTCCCGGTTTCGATGTTTTGCTTTCTGTTTTTGCAGTCTGAATTTGTCCGAATGGAAGATACGGCCAGTTGTTGAAGTTACGTCTGCTGTTGTTTTGGGGTCGGTCGCTGCTTACGCAGAACCTGGCGAGGCCGATTCTTGTGATAATGGGCTTAGCTCATGCAGTCCATTGCGCATGGTCTGCAAAGGACATGTCAGTTCTTCACACATGCGAAATTCGACCCGGGATCCGGAGTTGGTGCGCCACTCAGGACAAACTGCCACGAGTCCGAACCTAGTTGCTTTACTTTTCGGGAGCGAGATAGGAGATCGGTTTGGCTGGCTTGAGTTCCCGGTTGATGTTCCCCTGTAACTGCCAGCCGGCTTCGCTCTCGAGGGCCACGCTGCGGACGCCCGAGCCGGGCGCGAAGTCAATCTGCTTCAAGTCGATTGCCACAATCGAAGGACTGAGGGCCGACTCGAAGTAGTAAACCTTGCGGGTGTGATCGAGAACCGTTCGCCAGTAGGTAGGCGCGAGATTGGGGTGCTTCGGATCGATGGTTCCCCATGGCACCGAGAGGTTTCGAATGACGCTGAACACTCCCGCAACCTGCTGCCGGACTTTGTCAGTCTCCGGCAACTTGGATAGGTAATATGATGCTCGGACAAAGCGATCTTCCGAAGCGTGCGAACCGGGGAGGAATTTGCTGCCGTCATGGCGGGACCAGTAACTGTTGAGGGTCAGCTGTTGTTCGTACGTCGGACTATTGGTCATCACCTGGTACTGGCGGCCGTGGTGAATCACCAGTTTGCCATCGAGATACTCCATGATCGCCGAATCACCGCTGGGGTCGCTGAGCGAAAGATGCACGGTCGGATGCCCAGCGCCGCCCGGACCGAAGCTGACCGGTACAAGGTAGACGGGCTCGGCTTTCATCCCTTCAACGGCTTCTTTCACGGTGCCGAAGTTGGAAAGAACATATTGAAGCCAAGCGGTCCAGGAAATCCGAGGTTTGTCGCCCGACGACTCCGGGCCAAAGTCGGTCTCGGCGAGATAAAGCATGTTGCCGCCCAGCCCCTTTTCGTTCATTCCGTCGAAGACGCCGCTGATCGGTCCCCCGGGATTGGCCGCTCCCGCTGCGACGACCACTCCATACTTGCTTGTCCAGCTATAACCGCCGGGCAGACCCTCGTTCCTTTCGCCTCGAGGAATCACATAGAAATGGGTGTCAAAGTCATAGGGCCAGTCCATCGTCCGACCAGTGATTACCGAGCCGTCGCGGCCAATCCAGGTTGCCCGAGAACAGGCGCTGGCGGTGGACCACCCCCTCGGACACGCCAAGCAACCAACCAACCACAAAGCGATTATTTTTTTCAGTACATTCTTATGATGATTCATCCGTTGGTCCAATCAAAGCAAAAGTTGCCCAATCAAGTTAATTTTCAACAACGCCTTCGTCAATTATATTATCCAACCGGTAAGTAGAAAATTGAGGCCGCGGTCGGCCACGTACCTGCCAACTCTCTAGTTCGAGGAGTGATTTACCGCGTCCGGAAGCAACCATGGAGGTTGGGCTCGCACTCCGGTAACAACCCTTTCGAACTCTCTGACTCTCGGAAAAGCAGCTCAGTGTCAAGAGCAGCTAAGTGCAAGTCACTTTTGAAAGAGAAACCAGCTTTTTATTCCATTTTTCTGAAGCGTCCGTGCTGTTGAGGTTTGTGATCTAAATCGTTCCGGGCCCCGGTATGGGAACAGGGGCCTCCCGAGCCCGTCCGCACCTGCCACCGCTCCGACGAGAGCTGCGATCGGGCTGTGTTTCTATTCTGGATATCTTGCATCGGTGAGCGTCGAACGATGTGGCGACAATCCCGCAGTGTCTTCAAATTGATGGCGAGCCAGGTACGTTTTCCGGCCAGACTCGCGAGCCGTGGAATTGACTTGATTTGACAAATCAGGAGGCCGATATTCCGATTTTGTAACTCCCTCAGGACTAACCTTCATGAATTAGATGAGATTTCGTTTTCACTCTTCCCCCGTGGTGTCGGTCGACCCTCGAAACAGCACTTTATACACTACTTAGATCGTCACGACTGACGCGTGAATCCGATTTCCGCTTCACTGCTCCGGTCCGACACACGAATGGCACGTAGTTAACGTGCAAGTTGTTGGGGTGAAACAACATACATCGGCGTCCCTCTGTTGCGTATGATGCTGCAAGTGACAGCACCATAACCGGCAAGGAGGCCAACGATGGAATGTTTCAGCCACGGTCGAACATCACACCAGTTCAGGTTCCTGAGGCGGCAATTTCTTCAGGATGGCAAGCTGCCTTTCACCAACGTCTTGACGGTCGAAACGATCACTCACGCACTTGAGAAGATTGACGCGTGCTGGAAGGACAGAATCTATACGCCGCTGGTCACGCTGTGGGTCTTTCTTGGCCAGGTACTCAGTGCAGACCATTCCTGCCGCGCAGCTGTGGCTCGACTGATCGCACATCTGGTGTCGCTGGGAGACAGCCCTTGTTGTCCTGAAACCGGGGCCTACTGCCAAGCCAGAAAGCGATTGCCGGAAGCGTTCTTTTCGACAGTGGCCTGCGAGGTTGGACGAAATCTGGACTCGAACATTGATGCCGGTTGGCTGTGGAAAGGTCGTCGAGTTTACATGTTTGATGGATCGACCGTTTCCATGCCTGACACTCAGGAGAACCAAAGAGAGTACCCGCAGGTTTACAATCAGAAGCCGGGCCTTGGTTTTCCGATTGCCCGTATCGCAGCCATCATCTCGCTCTCCTGTGGTGCGATCCTCAGCATGGGCATTTGTCGCTATGCCGGAAAAGGACAGGGGGAAGTCAGCTTGCTGCGGCAGATGTGGGATTTGTTTCGTATAGGTGATGTGCTGCTGACTGATTGCCTGCTGTCAGCGTGGGTTGACCTCGTGATGCTGAAGCAGAGAGGCGTTGATTCCGTGACGCGGCTAAACAAAGCGCGGCGGACAGCCGACTTTCGACGGGGAAAACGTCTGGGAAAAGATGATCACATTGTTCAGTGGCCCAAACCAATGAAGCCGCGTTCGATCGACTCAGAGATCTACAGGTC
>JBIIIF010000036.1:0-39383 GCA_044235005.1 Planctomycetaceae bacterium
CGGTTCGCAGTCTGCCCAATTACATCGCGGTGAATCCTGTCGACAACTACGACAACTTTACCATCGCTGGTCCGACGTATCTGGGACCCGCTTATCGACCGTTCTCCGTGGTTGGCGATCTCAGCAACCCAAAATTTGAAGTGCCAAACATCGGGATGCCGGCCGAGAACCTCGACCGGCTGCAACGTCGCATGTCCTTGAAGAATGGATTCGATCGTCTGCGCAGTGGGCTGGATGTTTCCGGGACATTAGACGCCATCGGCCGCTTCGAAGGACAGGCTCTGAGTCTGCTCACAAGTCCCGAGGCTGGTGCCGCGTTTGACCTGAAGCAGGAACCAATGGAGGTTCGTGAGCGATACGGCATGAATGCCTGGGGCCAGCAATGCCTGATGGCTCGGCGACTGGTCGAGGCTGGTGTCGAGATCATCACCACCGAGTTTGATGGTCCGCTGTGTGGTCGAGTCGCCAACTGGGACGATCATGCGGTGAACCATCACGTGTTCGATGCGAATAAGTTCCGTGCGCCATTCTTTGATCAGGCTGTTTCTGCGTTGATTGAGGATGTTTACGCACGCGGTCTGGATCGGCGAGTTCTGGTTGTGGTCGCGGGAGAATTCGGCCGTACTCCGCGAATCAGTTACGTGGCCAGCAGCGGCGGTGGTGTGGCCAGTGCCGCAGCGGGCGTGGTTCAGCCTGGGCGCGATCATTGGCCGCGAGCGAATTCCATGATCTTTGCCGGGGGCGGTATTCCCACCGGGCAGGTGATTGGAGCGACCGATGTTCGAGGCGAAGATCCGATCGATCGACGCGTCGAACCGGGCGATTTTCTGGCAACGATCTACAAGCATCTGCAGATTGATTATGCCAACGTCGCGATCGAGAATTTCACGGGGCGACCAGTTCCGATTCTGAACTCCGGCAAGCCGATCCCCGAGTTGACGCGAGGATAGGAGCGCCACGTTGATTTCACATCGCTGCGAGTAAAACTTCAATTGAAGCGGCACGGCGCAAGCCGTTTGGTGAGTGCAACCCAGAATGCTCAGACACCGGAGAGCTCGCGCCCTTCCGCTTCAATTTGCCGACCGTTGAGCTCGCGCCGTACCGCTACAAACGTGCTGCTTCCCTATCGGTTCACTCGATACGGCGTCACATCCAGGTGAGGCTTCTGACCGCTGACCATTTCCGCAATCAGCTTCCCGGTGCCCGTGCCCATCGAGATTCCCAGCATGCTATGTCCGGCCGCAATCCAGACGTTGTTGAATCGAGGAGATCGATCGATGAACGGAATCCCGTCCGCCGTCATTGGTCGCCAGCCGCACCATTCTTCCTCAACGGGCTCAGCGGTTGGTTCGTGCAGATACTGAGCAGCACCGGACCGCAGGTAATTCAGTCGATGTCGATTCAGAGTGGAGTCGTAGCCGGTAAACTCCATCGTGCTGCCGACGCGATAACCTGTGTCGAATGGTGTAATGGCCACGTGACACTCTTCCAGAATCATCGGATACTTTGGGCAGATTTTTGGTCGTGCCATCGTAATCGAATAACCCTTGCCTGGCTGTATCGGCAGCTTGACGCCAACCGCTTCGTTCAACAGCGGCGTCCACGCACCGGTCGCCACGACGAATTCGTCGGCTGAGATCGTCTCGCCGTTCGTCGTCACGGCCGTCGCACGATCGCCAGTTGAGGCGAAACCCTTCATTGCGGTATTTTCGCGAACGGTCACGCCCTGCTCTGTGATGATGCGACGCACTTCGCTCATGAGTTTGCTCGGACGCAGATGAGCATCGCAGCGGTACAACCAGGCACCGGCGAGCCCTGGTTTCAGCGCTGGTTCCAGTTCGGTCAGAGCTTTCCCCGCGAGCGGCTCAGCGGCCATATCGAAATGTTGTTTCAGCCAGGCATCGACAGCGGTGTATTCATCGAACTCATGCTGATCGCGAAAGACAAACAGCAGACCGTCCGTCTTCCATTCGACCTGCATGTTCTGCTGTTCGAAAACGTCACGATACAAAGTTGCGGAAGACTGCAGCAGCGGGTGACAAGCCTGCCCTGCTTCCATCATGTTCTTCGAATTGCAGCGGAGGGCAAACTTCAGCAGCCATGGGGCCAGACTGAATAGTTTCGTAGGTTCAATACGAAGCGCAGTTTGACGGCTGAGCATTCCTTTGATGGCTTTGGTGAGTTGTCCTGGTCGAGCCAGTGGAATCACATGACTGGGGCTGACATATCCGCAGTTCCCATGAGAAGCGGCTTTGCCAAACTGAGCCTGTTCGATCATCGTAACCTTTCGACCTGTCTGAGCCAGATACCAGGCCGCGAATCCTCCAATGATACCTCCGCCAATGATCACCGTATGTTTTTGAGAAGTCATATTCGAATTCCCGCTCGAAACGGGTCCGTTGGTTGAAGAATCAGATTGCATTCGCCGGTCACCCAGGCGGAGCCGGTAATGGTGGGAATGATAACGGGGTCGGCTCCGGTCGGAACTGTTGAATCGTCCGGTTGCCAGCTCCCCTCGAAAATGCTGCCGACAATGCTTTCCTGGAACCAGGTGGCACCCGCCAGAAGTTTTCCATCGGCCGCCAGGCAAGCCAGTTTTGCACTCGTCCCGGTCCCGCACGGCGAACGATCATAGGCGCCGCCCGGGCACATGACGAAGTTCTGGCTGTTGGATTCTGAAGTTGAAGGAGGACCGAAGAGTTCGATATGGTCAATCAGCCCGCCGTTGGCTCCCGTAATGTTGTCTCGTTCAAGAGCTGCTCGAATCTGGAGCGTAAAATCAGACAGCTCCTTCCAGCGAGAAAGACGGAGGTCCTGACCGTGGTCACTGACCAGAAAGAACCAGTTTCCGCCCCACGCGATGTCGCCGGTGACTATGCCATGGCCGGGAACATTCACAGGGACAGCTTTGCGATATCGCCATGACGGCACGTTCCGCACAGAGACTCGGCAGTCGTCTTTGAGAGTGGCGGTCACGATCCCGACAGACGTTTCAATGCGGTGCGAGCCGGGCCCCAGTTTCTTCATCCACGCCAGCGTGACCATGAGCCCGATCGTCCCATGGCCACACATGTTCAGATAGCCGGTGTTATTGAAAAAGATGATGCCTGCAGCACAGGTCGGATCGGAAGGTTCACAGAGGAGGCCGCCGACCAGAACATCGGATCCTCGCGGCTCATTGATGACAGCCGAGCGAATCTCATCGAAGCGATCGCGAAAGGTCAGGAGCCGTTCCGAAAGCGGGCCGCGGCCAAGATCCGGGCCACCGTCGATGATGATCCGAGTAGGTTCACCGCCGGTATGGGAATCGATGACGCGTATTGTCTGCACGGGTGTGTCTCAAGGAAGCAGGAATAGTTTGTTGGAGAGAGACTGAACTGCGGCGGGGACTGAAATCATCGGTCCAGGATGGTCATTGTGCGAGCGGATCGCAACATCGTCGAGGGCTGGGGAGCGAATTCGCATTTTTGCGTGATGACAGGCTGATCAGAGTCTATGGACAAAATCCCGACTTTTTTGACTTTTAACTATTAATTCTGGTCCGGAGGACGATGAAAGATATTGTTTGATTCACGGAAAACTCTCACAATCTTCATGCAGAATTCACAAATGGCGATCTGACCGGTTGGCCCCACATGAGGTGAGGTCGGCCTCTTCGTTCTCGAAAACTGATTCGGAGAACAGCCGTATGCTTGACCTTGTACTGAGCGTGCTGGGGATGCTGATCCTGTGTTTCGCATTCTGTATGGCAGGAGCCATGCTGCAGAAGCGGGGAGGGCGAATTCTGATCTTTCTTGCTCTTGCATTGTTTACAGGCGGCGGGGCGGCCTACATGTTATGGATCTGGGACCGTCCGGTTCTGGCCAGGATTTTGCCGTATTCCAACGCCATTGTGTTGGGGAACTGGTTACCGGTCGCTGCCGCTTTCTTTGTCGGTGTTTGTATTCAGACCGAGACGATTGCTGTCATCCGTCGGTTCGTACTGGCCACAGCCCTCGGTTGCCTGAGCGGCTTTTCTTTGATCAGCCCGCTGCTGGGCGATGCTCCGGAATGCGGGATACCCGATCGTTCCGGCCGTATCTTTGAGTTCCAGACGACCAGGCAAACCTGCTCCGCTGCCTGTGCAGCCGGGCTGTTGAGGCTGCATGGGATTGATGCCACAGAGGAAGAACTGGCTGCTCTGTGTTTAACGCGCAATGGCACGCACTGGCTGGGTGTTTTTCGAGGTCTGAAAATCAAGACGGCTGGAACAGAATGGGATGTTGTTGTTGAAGAAGTGAACCCGAAGCAATTGACACACAGTGAAAATCCTCTTGGAGTTCTGGCCCTCACGTTCAAGCCGGAAGCCGCCGAGAACTCTGTCGAGTCAGGGTTTGGGACAGCAGTGGGTCACACCGTGGTGTGTCTCGGGACATCCCGGATATCCAGGACACTGGAAGTCTTTGATCCTTCACCGGATTACGGATTCGAATGCTGGAACGAACGAGTCCTGGCGGATGTTCAGACAGCAATCCTGTTGAGGCTGGTGTCTCGCAAGGGGACAACATCTCCACTGCATGGGATTGATACGAATCGTCCGTCGACATGGAACCATCAACGCATAGCCAGTCGATAAGCAGTCTGCTGTTCGAGCCTATTGCCCGATGCAGTACAACATTTCCTGGCGCTTGCCATCTTTGTCCACCGCAACGCGTTGATACATGCGATTGCCGCAGAAGACGGGTGTAGAAAAAACGCTGGTACCCAGTTGATTGGTGCCGACGATCTCCAGTTTCTCTGTGGAGGCTTTGAAGACAACCGTCTGTCCTTCTTCGTTGCTGGCGTAGATCAGTTCTCCAACCATTACCGGCGAACTGCTGAAGGTCCCGTTGAGTCGGCCCTTCCAGACTTCCTCACCGGTATCACTCTTCCAGCACATGGCGATTCCGGCATCCATCACCGCGTACAGATAGCCGTTGCGAGTCAGCAGCGAAGGAACATAGGATCGAGTTGGATTTTCCCAGACCAGCTTTCCGGAGCCATCTGCCGCCACAGCCGAAACGTGATTCTTCGGATAGCCTCCGGTGGTATAGATATGCTTTCCGTCGGTGACTGTTGTTGTTACGCATTCGGTCGTGGCTCCCTCAACTTCCCAGATCGTTTCTCCGGTCAGCGGATTGAGGCTGGTCACCAGGTCGCAACCAATCAGGAACAGTTGATCTTTGCCAGCCACTTTGAAAACGACTGGTGAAGAGTAGTTCGGTTTTGCCGGGCGTTCTCGTTTCCACACGATTTCGCCGGTTGCGCGATTCATCGCCACGACGGCTCCGCCACCTTTGTTGTCCGAGACGCCAATGACAAGATCCTTGTACAGAAGCGGAGATGATCCAAAACCCTGATGATTGATGTAGTTGGTCAGCTTCGTCTGCCAGATCTTCTTGCCGTTTCGATCGAGTGCCGTCATAAAGACGGAGTCACCGTTCAGGAAGTTGACGAAGAAGCGATTGCCGTCACAGGCGGCCGAAGCAGAAGCCATGGACGATTTTTCGTTGTTCTTGATATCCAATCCGCCTTCGTGGACCACGGTCTCCCAGATTTGTTTGCCGGTTTTACGATCAAAGCAGAGCACCGACTGCGATTTGCGATCATGATCGGCGGCTGTCAGCACGACCTGATCGCCCACAACGATGGGTGACCCGTGGCTACGACCCGGAACTGGAACACTCCAGATGATGTTTTCGGAGTCGCTCCATTTCACCGGGGGCTTCTGATCCGCGCTCGCGATGCCATCATGCTGCAGTCCTCGCCACCACGGCCAGTCGGTCGGAGCCGTCTGAATTGGTTCCACTTCGGCAAGAGGTCCTGCAATGCTCACAGGCTCATTTGAGATCCCCGGCGAAACCCAAAACAAAAGTGCGCCGCAGGAGAACAGCCCGGCAAAAGCCTTTTGAAAAGTTGAATGCAGCACAGCAAGAGCCTCGCGAAGTAATGGAAGCAGAGAATCCAAAACCGCCAGTCTAAGCTGTCCGCCGCATTTTCCAACTCTCGGCCAGGCTGTGAAGGCTGGAAAAGCACTCCGTAAAGTCGTCACTGTTTTTCTGGAAGTCACGTGATGACGCGAGTGATCTGGTTTCGCGTCACCAGACTTCTCACATCCTGCCGATGAATTCGGGCGGTTGAATCGAGAAGTTGCGAAGTCGGCGAACGCGTTGTTCTGCGGAAATCGAGCCATGGTGATTTTGAATAGGAATGTTTGGAGTGTCGCTCGCATTACGTTGGGGAAATCCGATGATTTCGGCCATTGCCGCCTTTCGATTGAAACAGTCAAATCTCAAGCGACAGCAAGCTGATGCAGTCTCATGAATCCGTTATTCTGTATGGCCTGCCGTTGTTCCCTGTCCCGCTGAAGTTTATGAAGGTGCCTGATGCCAATTGGCTGCTGTGGGCAATTGAATTTTCGGCGTCATCGCTGGAATCCGGCAGGACCGAAGGTCCGTTTTGCTCGAACAGTTTCACCCGGCGATAAGCGACACATCGCTCAAAAGTCGCACTGCGGGGCGAATGGAGGTTTTCAGTGCATCCACTAAAGAAGAGCGTTTTTCCGGTTCTTGATCTGTGCATGGCTCCATTCCTGGTTCCGGCCGCAATACTGATGCGCATACTTCGCCGCGCAGGCGTGGAAAGGATGCCTCTCTGTCGCTCAGTACTGTCTGCGGTGGGCGTGTTTCCGATCTCCAGTCATTACTATGAGCCTTTGACAGATTTTCGTCTGCTTCAGCGTTCACTCGACGAGCCTCGGCATCTTCCGGGTATTGATTTGAATGTTGCGGAGCAACTGCAAATCCTGGAGACTTTTCAATTCAGTGAAGAGCTTCAAAAATTTGATGCAGCGAAGACGAATGACCTCACCTTTGCGTTTGGAAATCGTTTCTTCGACGGTGGTGATGCAGAGTTCTGGTACAACCTGATTCGATTAAAGAAGCCCAGGCGTATCGTTGAAATAGGCAGCGGGAATTCAACATTGCTGGCAATTGAGGCGGTGCGCAGAAATCAGAGTGAACAGTCGGATTATCGATGTGAGCATATCTGTATCGAACCTTATGAAATGCCGTGGCTGGAGCGATCAGGAGTAAAGGTGATTCGGGATCGAGTAGAAACTGTTGATCGGGCTGTCTTCAAAAACCTTGAAGCTGGCGATCTTCTCTTCATCGATTCCTCGCACGTCATTCGGCCTCAGGGCGATGTTCTGTGTGAATTCCTGGAGATCATGCCGACACTGAAGAAGCATGTGATCGTCCACGTTCATGATATTTTCACGCCGCGTGATTATCCGCACGAGTGGATCGTGGAGAAAGTCCGGTTCTGGAATGAACAGTATCTCCTGGAAGCATTGATCAGCGGGAATCCGCAATGGAAGATCATCGGAGCTGTAAATTTCCTCAAATGTGATTACTTCGAACAGTTGAAGAAGGCTTGTCCTTTTGTCACTCCGAGCAGTGTTCCTGGATCGTTCTATCTTGAGAAGACTGGTTGATCGCGTTGCGAGTTGAAGGTTGGAATGGAAACGGCCATCATGCACGGCCCGCCATTGTTTTCTGCCTCATCCGTTTCCTGCCTCCCCTGAGATCTCAGAAAGTGCTGCATGTCGACTGCTCATAATCCCTTCGAGTCTCCCGAGGTGCCGTCGCAGGATCGGTCTCCCGCCCCACGGTCATCAACGTGGGTTTGGTGGATCAGCGGATTGCTGTTGCTGGCAACAATGATCAATTACATGGATCGTCAGACCCTGGCGAATCTGAAAGTCCGCATCACAAAAGAGCTGTCGCTCAGCAATCAACTCTATGGGAATCTGGAATGGGGTTTCGGCTGGTCATTTGCTGCGGGCTCGTTGTTCTTTGGATTTCTCTCCGATCGCATTTCCGTTCGCTTTCTCTACCCGGCTGTTCTGCTGGCATGGTCGACAATTGGAGTGCTTACGGGATTCTGCAATGACTATAAATCGATGCTGGTCTGCCGAATCTTGCTGGGCTTCTTTGAAGCTGGCCATTGGCCCTGTGCGCTGCGGACGACAAAGATCGTGCTCGACAGCAGCAAACGCACGATGGGTAACAGCATCCTGCAAAGCGGCGGTGCGATCGGTGCCATTCTGACGCCGCCAGTGATCCTGATGATCGTGGGTAACAATGAAGCGCCTGGCGCATGGCGATCACCGTTCATTATTATTGGATCACTCGGAGTTGTCTGGGCTCTGGCGTGGCTGTTCTCAACTCGCGCGGATGATCTGCCGGCTCCCAAAGTTGAAGAAACTCATGACACACCACAGGACTCTGGCTTCCTGTGGGAATGCCTGACCAACCGCAAGTTCTGGACTCTGGTCCCTGTTGTGATCTGCATCAATCTGACATGGCAATTGATTCGGGCATGGTTGCCGGCGTTTTTGCAGGAAGGACGTGGCGCCACTGAGAAAACTGCACTGCTGTTTAATTCGGCCTACTACATCGCGGCCGATGTGGGCTGTATTGCGGCTGGAGCCATGACGCTTTGGATGGCGAAGAACGGAATGAGTCCTCATCGATCACGTATGCTTGTCTTCGGCTTCTGCGCGGCACTGACGGCGTTGACAACGGTTGCTTCCGTGCTGCCTCTTGGGCCCGGACTGTACGTTGTGTTGCTGATTATCGCTGCGGGCTCACTGGGTTTGTTCCCTTGTTATTATTCCATGTCACAGGAAACCAGTGAGCGCCACATGGGAAAGACGGCTGGCTTGCTGGGTGCATTAGCGTGGCTGGTTTCTTCACCGATGCAGTCGATGTTCGGAAAGACTGTGGACGAGACTCATTCGTACGATGCCGGACTTGCTGTCGCCGGCATCGCCCCAGTCGTCGCGCTGGTCGCCCTGCTCTTCCTGTGGCCAGGCGAGACTTCTCGCGACGACGCAAAGTAAACGCCGGGCTAACGCCCCGACGCGGAATCAACGGCACAGCATCGGTTGAGGTTCAACGATTCGTTCGTTTTCGTAGCAAAACAAGCCAGGAAAACACGGATCGAGCCGCCGCAAAGGAAGTGTTACGCCAGATTTTCGCCGAGTCTATTTCTCAACACCGGCGTGTCGGATCGACGCAGTGAAGCAAATCCCTGTTCCCCGCTCTGGTCGTGACCGGAGAAGTGGATGAAGTTTTGTATGAGGAACTCATACGAAGGTATGAGTGGTGGTTGGTACGGTCTCCGAACTAAATACTGGCATCATGCGGCAGACGCAGAGTTTCGGATGGCATGTCGAGGAGATCGTCGAGGGTCGTGGGCTGTGTTTGAGGCAAGTCGAAGCTCTCCAGCGGTCTCGTGGCCAAGTCAGTCAAACGCAGCCTCATCGGCATAATCTTCGAGCACCTCAGGTACAGGAGTCCGCAACTCGACACTTCCCGGCAGGCAGAAATCAACTTCTCGAAGTCTGCTTCGAAAGTGGGCTCGAACGTCTTTGCGGCGACAACGGCAAAGTTTTCATAATTTGCGGCATTTCAATAGACGGCAGGATCGGCCTTACGGAAGCTCGCCTCTATTATCAATGCCGCTCCATTTCTGAGCCAATGAACTGAGGAATCCTGTCATGTTGAACGCTGGGGTGATACTTGCTGCCGTCATTCTGTCGATAGTGCTCGTGTTTGAAAACTCCATATGTCAGGCCGGAGATGTTCTGAGAGCCAAACCGAACATCCTGCTCATCGTCGCCGATGACATGGGCTATTCGGATCTGGGCTGCTTTGGCGGCGAAATCAAAACTCCCAACATTGATGCGATGGCAGCTCGCGGATTGAGGGGCACTGACTTCTACGTTGCCCCCAGTTGCTCTCCGTCACGCTCGATGATGCTGACTGGTACGGACAACCACATCGCTGGCATCGGAAATATGGCGGAATGGACCGGGCCAACTCAGCAGGGAAAACCGGGTTATGAAGGCTACCTGAATACTCGAGTGCCTGGTGTCGTTTCAATCCTGCGGGATTCGGGATACCACACAGCCATGGCCGGTAAATGGCATCTCGGAGAAAGACCCGATCAGTGGCCAGCAGCTCGAGGGTTTGACCGCGATTTTGCGATGCTGCAGGGAGCTGGCAGCCATTGGTCTGATATGTTGGGGCTGCTCCCAACCGAGCCGCAGGTCGCCTATACGCGTAACGGGAAGCGGCTTGAGAAGCTGCCGAAGGACTATTATTCATCAAAGAATCTCACCGACTTCATGATCGAAAACATCAGCGACGAGAGTCGAGCCGGCAAGCCATTTTTTGCGTACCTGGCCTACCAGGCTCCTCATGGGCCGCTGGCAGTGCCGGAAGAATGGATCGATCGGTGCAAGGGCCGTTATGACCGTGGCTACGATGCGATTCGTGAAGAACGACTGGCTCGACAAAAGCAGCTTGGCATCATGGGTGCGAATGTCGAATGCTTCCCGCGACTGCCCAACATTCCCGCGTGGAACTCTCTGACCGACGAGCAGCGCCAGCATGCGGCTCGCAAGATGGAACTCTATGCGGCGATGATTGAATACATGGATGATCAGATCGGGCGACTGATCGGTCATCTGAAGCAGACCGAACAGTATGACAACACACTGATCGTCTTCATCTCGGATAACGGAGCGGCCGGGGAAGACATGGGGGAACTCGTAACGAAACTTGCGCCGACAGCTCGAGAGTGGTTTGAAAAAACCTTCGATAATCGTTCGGAAAACTGGGGGCGTCCAGGATCATGTGTGGAATATGGCCCAGCGTGGGCGCAGGTGAGCAGCGTACCGTTTCGTCTGTATAAGGGTGTCGAAGCGGAAGGCGGAATTCGGGCGCCTCTGATTGTCAGTGGTCCCGGGGTGAAGCATGAGGGAGACCTCAATCGCTCTGTGATGCATGTTATGGATATCGTACCAACGCTGCTTGAATCCGCGGGAGTTGAACATCCTGCGAAGCAGGCAGGCGGGGGTGTTGTGTCACCACAGGGGAAATCCCTGTGGCCGGTGCTCGCAGGGCGAGAGCAGCAGATTCGCTCAGACTCAGACTGGCTTGGCTGGGAGCTATTCGGCAACAGGGCCATTCGGCAGGGGGATTGGAAACTCCTGTACCTGCTGACTGCGGCTGGAGGGACAGGCGATTGGCAGTTATTCAATCTGCGCGAGGATCCCGCTGAAATGCACGATCTGTCGAAGAAACATCCGGACAAGCGGCGGTCAATGCTTCTGCTGTGGGATGAATACGTAGAGAAGAATGGAGTGATCGTTTCCGAAGCCGGACCTTTCGCGTTACGCAGGCCATAGACCGCACCAGAGTGCTGATGATGAATCGGGTTCTCCAATTGTGAAGCCACGGTTTCGTCCAGAACAGCGGCACAACTGTTGCATAGGACGATTGCCTACAGGGACACGCATTCAGGTGCTCGCCAATCCAGGGGAGACATCAACTTGAGGCTTTCAACGGTGATCAGGCAGAACATGGCATGCGTCATTGGTTGTTATTCCGCACAGGTTCAATGCGCGCTATCACACACTTGTGTGACACGCAGCATTCCATGAAGCAACTGCAGCAGGACTTTGTCCAAAATTTCTTGACCACAAAATGATACGAGGGAGACAGGAATATGCTTTATCGTCAGGTAATTTCGTTTTTCGCTTTGATGGCGACAAGTCTTGCTTCGATGGCTAGTGCTCAGGACGATCGGCAGTCAGCTAATGAGATGGCGATTCGCAAAGCTGTTGAGGCATATGTTTCGGCGTTCAACAAAGGCGATGCAAAAGCGCTGGCGGCGCTGTGGGCGCCGGAAGCCGTTTATACCAATCCACTGACTAATGAAGACGTCGTTGGACGAGAGGCGATTGAAGGCCAGTTTGCTGGCATCTTTGAAGGGGCAAAAGGAGCCCGACTGGAATCAACAACGCTCTCCATTGCGTTTGTATCGCCCAACGTGGCTGTCGAACAGGGCCTCGCCAAAGTAATTCTTGCGGATCAGGTACCGGAAGAATCGCAGTATTCGGCAGTGTACGTCAAGCGAGACGGTCAATGGCTGCTGGATCGCGTGACTGAAGAAGTTGTGCCAGTCGTTATCTCGCATTACGAGCATTTGAAGGCTCTGGAGTGGATGGTTGGCAGTTGGGTCGATCAGGACGAAGAAGCGACAGTGATCACCGAGTGTAACTGGACTCGAAATAACAACTTCCTCACTCGTTCATTCACCGTTCAGGTTGGTGACCAAATTGATATGGCCGGAATGCAAATCATCGGCTGGGATCCAGCAGAAAAGAGGATTCGCTCATGGGTTTTTGACTCTGATGGTGGCTTCGGTCAGGCAATCTGGACTAAGAAAGACAATAGCTGGCATATCCAGCAGACCGGCGTACTACCCGACGGGCGTAAATCCTCGGTCGTGAACATCATCACTTATGTCAATGACAATACGTGTACTCTTCAGTCCGTCAATCGTACGGTGGACGGCGAGCTGCTTCCAAACATCGCAGAAGTGCAAATCACCAAAAACTAGTGTGTAGAGCTGCTGATAAACTTAAATAAGGATTCGTGCGATGAAGAGTCTAAGTCAAGTTGTTGTGACCATACTGGTGTTAAGCGTGTTGTCCGCAAATGAGACATTGGCGCGTGGTGGTGGTGGAATGTCTCGCGGCGGTGGAGGCGGTGCTGCTCGTGGCGGCGGTGGAGTTTCCGGCGGGGCCATGGCCAGCCGTCCCAGCCCGGCGATGAACCGCTCGCCTTCGATGAGCCGACCCAGTACCGGAGTAGGCGCTGGAAGTTCTCCAACAGGTGGAGCACGTCCGGGAGTTGGTGCTCCCGGCGCAGGTACACGACCTGGCACTGGAGTTGGTGCGCCCGGTGCGGGTACGCGACCAGGCGCTGGAGTTGGTGCTCCAGGCGCAGGGGCGAGACCATCGGCTGGCGATCTGAAGGGCTTCTTGAACATCGGACCATCGACTGGAGCTATTGGTGCAGGGCGTCCAGGTGGAGGGAACCCGGGTGTTGCCGGAGGCGGTGCTGCCGCAGCGTTCTTTCAGGGCGAAGGTGTTGCTGGTCGTCCCGTGTCTGGTCAGCTTCCTGCCGGTGGGCAAGGGGCTGCCGGAAGCCGGACGGAAAACCGCGCTGGCAATCAGGCCGCTCGGGCTGAGAGCCGCTCCAATAACCAGGCCGGACGTGCTGAAAACCGACAACAGTTGCAGGACAACCGTGTTCAGCGTTGTAATGAAGTACGCAACCAGGTTCAGGAAAACCACCCTAGGCTCGACTTCTGGTCCGACTATCCCGGCTGGGCTTCGATGCGCATCACGCGTCCTTATCGATGGGCCACCTGGGGCGCAGTGACAGGCTGGGTCGGCTACGGCGCGAGTGAACCGGTGTCCTACAGCTACGGCGATTCCGTATACTACGAAGGCGACACGGTCTATCAAGGTGATCAACCGGTTGCGTCCGCCGAAGAGTATACGCAGCAGGCTGAGACCATCGCGGCCAGCGCTCCCGAAGTTGCTCCCACTGAGGCAGAATGGCTGCCGCTGGGTGTATTCGCGATTTCTCCGGACGGCCAGTCATCAGGTCCGGCCCCCTCTCTGTTTTTGCAATTGGCAATCAGTAAAGAAGGCATCATTCGTGGTACGCTGAACAACAGCGCTACAGGGAAGACGCAGGATGTTGAAGGGATGGTTGACAAGGCCTCACAGCGATGTGCCTGGACCGTTGTTGGCCAGAGCCGACCGATTATGGAAACCGGCATTTCAAATCTGACTCAGGACACAGTGCCATCGCTGGTACATTTTGCAGATGGACAGACTCAGCAATGGCTGATGGTTCGTCTGGAAGAACCGGCTGCTCCAAAGTAGCCGCTCACTCGCGACATGAAGCAAGCTGCACGCGTGTAAAAACTTTGTGGCCGATGGGTGTCGAGTCATGACGGTATAGCTTGAGATCCGAATGGCTTGCTGAAGCCTGGTCAACATTTGGCGGTGCGTCCTATAGGCACCAAATTTCAGGATATGGAGAAACGACTGGTGAAAAACTATTTCTTTAGTTCCGGCTCTGCGGGGTTCGCATTGTTACTGACCAGCATGCTGACCATCACTGGTTCGGCTGGAATCGTGCTCGCTCAGCCGTCGGATCGAGCCATTGCCGCTCAGCATCGCGCTCATTTGCCAATGTCGAATACAATTCGGGCCAGCAGCGTTGTGTATGATGCGAAAGATCCGGAGGCGAAGTTTCCTCCGATTGAAACTCTGCGTCCTCCGGAGGGTGCTCCGAACGTCGTGATCTTCCTCATCGATGATGCCGGTTTTGGTGCATCGGCGGCCTTTGGTGGACCGTGTCAGACTCCGACGCTCGACAAACTTGCGTCGAACGGTCTTAAGTACAATCGCTTTCATACCACCGCACTGTGTTCTCCCACTCGCCAGGCGCTGCTGACAGGTCGAAATCATCATTCGGCAGGCATGGGGAATATCACCGAGATCGCCAGCGGGGCTCCCGGTTACAGTTCTGTACTTCCAAACTCGATGTCCCCACTCGCGCAGGCGCTGAAGCTGAATGGCTATTCAACGGCTCAGTTTGGCAAGTGCCATGAAGTTCCGGTATGGCAGACCAGCCCGGCTGGCCCATTCGACTCATGGCCTACCGGTGGCGGCGGATTTGAGTACTTCTATGGATTTATCGGCGGCGAGGCAAATCAGTGGTATCCCACTCTCTATGAGGGAACGACACCGGTTGAGCAAAAGAAGACACCCGAGCAGGGCTATCATTTGCTGCAGGACATGACTGACAAGACAATTAAGTGGATCGGTCAGCAGAAGGCACTGGCTCCGGACAAACCGTTTTTCGTCTATTACGCCCCTGGGGCAACTCACGCTCCGCACCATGCTCCAAAATCGTGGGCGGACAAGTACAAAGGAAAGTTCGATCAGGGATGGGATCAGTTGCGTGAAGACATCTTTGCTCGGCAAAAAGCGAAGGGCGTCATTCCCGCGAATTGTGAGCTGACGGCTCGCCCGAAGGAGATTCCGGCATGGGACAAAATGCCAGAAGATCTTAAGCCTGCTCTGCGGCGCCAGATGGAAGTGTATGCCGGATTCATGGAATACACAGACTACGAAATCGGACGTGTTGTGGAGTCTCTGGAAAAGCTGGATGCACTGGACAATACACTGATTTACTTCATCGTCGGAGACAATGGTGCGTCGGCTGAGGGGACAATCAATGGTGCTTATAATGAGATGGCCAACTTCAATGGTCTGGCGGCTCTGGAAACACCAGAATATCTGACCGAGCGACTCGATAAACTCGGCGGCCCGGATTCGTACAACCATTATGCCGTGGGCTGGGCTCATGCGCTGAACACACCTTATCAGTGGACGAAGCAGGTTGCGTCGCACTGGGGCGGTACTCGGAATGGAACTGTCATTCACTGGCCAAAGGGTATCCGATCAAAGGGGCAGATCCGTTCGCAGTTCCATCATGTGATTGACGTGGCTCCGACCATTCTGGAGGCGGCCGGACTGCCTCAGCCTGAGTCTGTCAACGGCATTCAGCAGGACCCGATCGAAGGCGTGAGCATGCTGTATTCGTTCGACGATGCTCAGGCGGCTGAACGTCACGAGACTCAGTACTTTGAGATCTTCGGCAACCGCGGTATCTACCATAAAGGCTGGACCGCGGTCACAAAGCACAGGACCCCGTGGGAACTGATCGGCGCGAAGGTCCCGCCATTTGATGAAGATACGTGGGAACTTTATGCCGACGGTGACTGGAGTCAGGCAAAGGATCTGGCTTTAGAGATGCCGCAGAAGCTCGCGGAAATGCAACGGCTGTTTCTGATCGAAGCAACTCGCTACAAGGTACTGCCTCTGGATGATCGCGTGGGTGAGCGAATGAATTCAGACACGGCCGGGCGACCGAATCTGGTGCGTGGCACAAAGCAGCTGTTGTTCGGCGGCATGGGGCGGCTGAGTGAAAACTGCGTGCTGAACCTCAAGAATAAATCGCATTCTGTGACCGCTGAAGTGACCGTCCCGGAGGCCGCGTCGGAAGGTGTGATTGTTTCTCAGGGAGCCAACATTGGCGGATGGAGTTTGTATGCCAAAGAAGGCAAGCTGAAATACTGTTACAACGTTGCCGGAGTAAACCACTATTACGTTGAGTCCGAAAAACCTCTGCCGGCTGGCAAGCATCAGCTGCGAATGGAATTCGCGTACGCGGGAGGCGGGCTCGGGAAAGGTGGCACGGTGACCTTGTACGTTGATGGCAAGTCAGTCGGAAAAGGGGAGATCCCAATGACGCAGGCGATGATCTTCTCTGCTGACGATGGCTGCGACGTGGGTGAAGACAGCGGTGCTCCGGTCTCGCCGGACTATGGACCTGTGGGGAATGCATTCAATGGCGACATTCGCGGCGTGCTGTTGTCGATCGATGACGATCCCAACAAGCGTGGCGAGGTCGTTTCACCCGAACAAACGCTCCGTGCAATCCTTGGACGGCATTAAGCGGTCACCACAATTCGACTCTCCGTGATGACGAGACGTCAACACGGAGAGTCATACCTCGATCGTGTGTGGCTGGCCCTTGCTGGTCATCTCGTCATCGTTTGCATCTGATGTCCTTTTGCGGGATCAGAATCGAAGTCCCAACCCAATGTTCGTAAACGAGTTCGCGGCGTCCTCGTTCAAGCCCCAGCCCACGCGGACCCCGATCTCAAAATCCGGCGTGATCAGATAGTGAACTCCTGGGCTGAAATACTGCGGCGCGACGTTTTCAGCTCGATTGTCAGTAAACACTCCAAAGTATTCACCGTGCAGATTCCAGCGTTCGGCGACTGGCATTTTCACCACAACAGACGGTGCCCACTGATTGAAGCGGTCGCCCTCTTCCCGAGTCGCGACATAGCGAAGTGAGGAATCGAGCGTGAGCGTTTCCATCAACTCCCAGCCAAACACGTAGCCGAGTTGGAAGTCGGTTGACGTTTCTTCGCCGGAGGTTGGTGTGGTGCCCTGCAGGATACAGGCACTTTCAGGAATCCAGCCTGACTGTTCTGTCAGTTGTGTCTTGATGCCATACAGCATCTGCGATTCTTCGCCGGAACCGGGTCCTTCCAGAAGTCCACCGGCGTCACCGCCTGAAACCGAACCTCCGCCGCCGATCTCATGGTTCCAGCCCAGACGCAATTCCGTACGCTCTGTAATCCCGATCCGAGTGATGATCTCCGGAAAGCTGTGAGTGGAATCTGTCGTGCGGTTCTCAATGAATGAGTAAGCCGATTCAAAGATGACTCGTCCCCGGCCTGCAGTAGACGTCGAAGGTGTGAACGAGTCCCGGTCGGTTTCAATGTGCCCTTCTTCGTCTTCGACTTCCAATGGGGTGTTAAGCGACAGCCAGGGCGTCTCGATTGGTTCGAAGAACTCACCGATTTCCTGCGCGGACGCCGCGGAGCCGCAAACCACAGCCAGCAATGCGGCAAGGCCGCAGCGCACAGAAGAATTGAAAGCCTGAGCTCTCATAGGGCGAATTCTCAGTAATGAACGGACTCGTCAGGCGACAGAAACTTAGGCACCAGCGAACAAATAACCTACCCACCAACTTATGGCGAGCGGTTGGCGTTAGCCGACCGGTATGCCGTTCTACCGGCCGGTTCACACCGGGCCGCTCGCCGAGCTGGTCTCTTGTTTCTTTGCCGCTGCCTTAGAACTCAATCTTTCCTCGAACCCCGAGCAGAACCGATTCGTCCACGCGTTCACGAAACGGATCGATAAACTGAACATCCGGAGTGACATGGAACCACGGTGTGACTGCTACGTTGTAGTAAAGTTCCACACCCTGCTCGTCGCCCAAAGGTAACGGGACTGGAAGATCTTTGAGTGCGCCGCTCACACCGGTGTAATAGTATCCTGCACCAAATGTGTCCGAAGAACGGCCAGCGATGGGGCTTGTACCAGCCAGCCCCGTGCTTGCAAACCAGTGAACAGGACTTGGATTATTATCCGCGATGCCAAGATTTCCAAAGACACCCCATCGTTTTTTGGGATCGTCAGGCGCCACATAGAAGGCTTGATCAAAATTGTAACCCAGCGACCATGAACCTTCTTTGGGAGGCGAAACGACCACAACGCCCGTGCCGGGTTGATAGTAAACGCTTGGCGACAGGTTCGTGTAAGTTCCGGTGCTGTATGTTCCGGTGACACCCTGATGACCAGGCAAAGCCATCCATTCGGTTGGCAGATTCAGGCTCGACACAATGGACACACCATCATCGAAGAACGTATCGAATCCGGAAGTCGTAGGGTTATTGTTGGTGTCGAAGACGGCCATCGAAAATACCGGCTCCATATGCTGCAGCATCGCAAAACCAGCGCCGAAGGTGGAATAGGGAACAGTGCGGACCACCACAGGATTAATCATCAGCGCAGTATTCATGAAGCCATTGGTGCCTCCGGCTCCTGTCAGCGGCTGATGAAAGTCATCAAAAGTGTTGATCTTTCCCGCAAAGACCAGCATATCTTCGGAGAGAAACTGCGACAGCTTTACTCCAGTTAACGCGGAGTTTGTGCCGGTGGGCTGCGGGAAAGCGAGAGCCAGATTCGCTGGCAGCATCGAGCCCGTATCCTGTATGACAGACTCCGAGTATCGAGACTCCCCATGGACGGTAATGAACAGGCCTTTCCAGAGTCCTGCTTTTTCTCCATCAACGTTCATCAGGATATCATTGCGACCACCGTAACGGGAAGTTTGATTCAAGCCGCCATCCACGACACCCTGAAAGTACTGAGTCGTACTAACGCTGAAGTTGAAGCCGCTTTCTGCAAGATGTGTTCGGCTGCCACACCAGTCACCAAGGAGTGTTGGTCGAGTCATCAATGATTCGCAGAAGGAAGGCGTCGCAGCGATTTCTCCGCAGCCTTCAGCGCAGGAAACCTCTGAAGAGCACTGCGCGGAAACCGGCAAATAGCTCGAACGAAAGAACTCGGGGACCGTCGTGTTCTCAGTTTCTCTCAGCGGAACGAGCTGATCAGCAAAAACTGCTGGTTCATGAATCAAGCTCGCCAAAGCAAGCCCGAAGGCGGTGGAAAACCTGCCAGAGAATCGTCGCTTTCGCATCATATCATTGCATCCGTGCAGACAGAGATTGGCGTAGAGTGTGGAACGCCTGTGATTTTCTTCGGTCTGCAGATATGAACTTATGAACCGATTAGCGCTGCGAGAACCAGAGCCTGAAGATTTCAGCGACAACGCAGCGGTTAGGAGAAATGGAAGGACGAGTGGTGAATTTTAGGCTCATCTTGAGCGACATACTTTGCTCATGCCCGGGATGCTTGCTGGGTGTCTGCTTCTGTGGATTTTCGAGCGGGATTTGGGTAACTGATCTGACAAACGACCGTGAAACGCCAGCGCCGATCGAACGGGGAATCGAGAACTGCGACAGTTGGGCGTTGATAAATTGGCTACTCTCGGGGAACAACGCCACCGTTATTCAAACACGCATGAAACACTTGGCATGAATGGATTCGTTGGCCCGCGAATCTGTTGAATCCCATACGCCGTTGCAACAGCAAGCATCAAATCCACGTTGCCAACGGTCCGGTCAATGTCGCCATGGTTTCGAATCGATGTGACTCCCAATATCTTGAGAATGGTCGGGTCTCGCAATCTGCCACGTTCTTCAAATCAGCCTGTCAAATCGACCAACCTGCTGCTCTATTGCTTTGATCCAGCACGCCAATCTGCCGTCGCAAGCGGCGTCTGTGAGAACGACCAGAGGAAACTTCGCGTCCAGTTGTTCACTGCTCCGGTCACATCGCCCGGAGCCGCGTCAGCGTGTCGGATCGGAGTTGCGAAGCGAACTCCGGTTCTTCCATTCGGTCTTGACTACCGCAATCGTTGAGTTTGATCTGTTTGCCGAGTCTGTTGACGTGATGGACGCGAGATTACCTTCTATCCACCTCCAGTACCGCGTGCAAACCGTCTTCCAGAAATGTCAGCAGTACCCGAATCTCACCGAACGAATTCAGCATTTCCAGTGAGCCGCCGTTCCCTGTGTCCGGTGCTGGTTGCTGCGGATGATCGGCGTTGCCATGCACATCGCAGACGACTTTCCCGTCTTTTGTACGCGTGTAACGGCCATCGCATGGACAGCGATGCACGCCGCCGTAAATCGTTGAGGCTGACACTGCCAATTGCTCGGGCGTGACATCCGCAACGTCGTGATGGGAGCTTGCTGCCACACGGACAGCGCCGGTGAGCGGGCCTATGTTGTCGAGACATGCATTGCGTGCGGCTTCATCCCAACTCAATCGCATTGACGGCATGATGTGTTTCCAATGCTCACGATGAATGGTCACCTGCGCGTGAGATGGCGAACCAGTCACATCCTGCGGCGCGGGGGTTGCCGCTTTGGCGACATGATCTGCCGCAATCTGTTGCAGCGTCTGCAGTTTGCTGGAGATAAAGAGATTCGACCCGATGCGAGAGTAGGAAAATCGCCATTTGACCGGCCCGAGTGACAGGACAAATGACCGCACTTTTGTATCGCCAGCCTGAAGTGTGTAGAAGTCCTTCCTGAACGCAAACCAGCCGAAGGCGGTGTGGGTTCTTGCTTCAATTGCCGCACCTTCGTCGAGTTTATCGAGAAACGCATCCACGATTGCGACGTCTTCCACTGCGACGTCGATGTAAACCGGAGCCGTCAGCGATGCGACCGCCATGCCGATAAACAACGTTTCACGTCCAAACATTCCCGCAGCCGCGCGACCGCCAAACATATTCGGCAGAAGCGACGTCACCTGAACATCGAAGGTCGGATCGTTATCGCAGACGTGAAGTCCGATGCGGTTGCCAAGTCCTTTCGCAATGAGCGTGTACAGATCACTTTCCTGAATGCGTCCGCCCATGACCGAGTTCAGGCCAAACGGATCACGTCGCCGCACGGCTGCCTGTTGAGCGAAGTCGTCGTCGAAAACGTCCCCAATGACGATGTCACCATTGCGTACAAACAGGTTCATCAGCATGGCATCATCAATTTTGTCCTGCAGTTTTCGCACGGAGCCATCGGCCATCAGTACCAGGCCACCGTTCTGGAATCGATCGTGCAATGCTGCTCGTATCTTTGCCGAATCCGGCATCAGGTCACCTGGTTTAGTCCAGATCGTCTCAAACTCCGCAGAGGCATCAATCGCCATTGCAGTGTTTGATGCGCCTTTCGTGATATGTTGCATGGCAACTTTGCCACCATCCGGTTCAAACAGCATGCCTTTGCCCATGACAGTCTGATACGTTGTCATTCCGGGCTTTGAAGATTTAACACCCGGCCACCTGAAAACTTGTGGCATTCTGTCGATCAGCGTTTTGTTATGCTCACTGTCCCATGGTTCATCCAGAGGAAATTCCTTGTAGAGCGCAGCGTTCTGCAGAAACGGCAGCAGATGTACCCTCCAGCTCAGTAAGGCCCAACTTAGATCCGACGGTCAGCTCGTCCGACAACAGGTGCGATGCTTGCCGGAAATTACCGCCACGCGAGGACTCGAAAGATTCCTTCACGCTGCTTGATGCGATTCGGCAACGTGAGCAGGCGGTCGCGGAAGATGGCCAGGACGAGTCCGGAGCCAAAGATCATCCCACCGCCTACCGTGATTGCCAGTGCAACGGTACTCAGACGACCCCATGGAACGAACAGCGACAGCGTAACAAAGTACAGTATGGTCATGCCGGTGCCCACGACCGTTGTCGATTTCAGTTGAAACATCACACCCGTTGCCAGCAGCGCAATGCTGATCGCAAGGAATCCGAGTTCATTCAGCGGCAGAAATTCGCCGCGAGATCGATCGACAAACGTAGCGATTGCCAGCGGCAGACTTGCCAGTAGCGAACCAAACAGCAGGCTCATGCTGACCAGATCAGACTGCTCGTCCTGTTCTTTGAACCAACCGAGATGACCAATGGTCAACAGAATTAAACCGCTCACAACGCAAAACAATTCGAGCTGCTGCCCTGGACTCAGGTCGATCAAACGATGAACAGCCAGTAACATCACAATGCCCTGAGCGATTGTTGTTACCGAATACCAATTGCGCCCTGCGGGGTGTCGTGTGATAAGTAACGAGACCCCGCTGATTGCCAGCATGGCGAAGCAGAATCCGGCGAATCTCCAGTCTATCTCGACACCGGAGTGACTGGCGAAGCGACTTAGGCCGAAAAAGACGGACGACACAAACGCCAGACTCAACACTGCATTCGCTGACTGAAACAGAGCTTCGGAAAATGAACCGGCAACGGTCTTCTCCAGCAGTGACAGGCGATAGATGATGAGCATCAGCAATCCGGTGATTGCAAAGGCCAGGATATATCCCTGTGTTTCCAGACCCACATAGTGCAGCAGTTGCCAGAAGGCAGCACATGTTGTCAACGCGGACAGGTAGACGCACCAGGTTTGGCGGCGGAAGTAAGTGGCAAGTCCGTAAAAGATCGCAGCTTCAGTAAAGAACAACGCCAGCAGCAAATGCCCGCGCTCGTTGGCGGAGGAGGTCAGGCTCTGATAAGAAGAGGCCAGCGATGAAACCAGCATCAATCCTGCGGCTGCATGAGCAGCCCACAGCAAAGGCGTCGCGGGCGATCGATCCGCATAGAGTTGTGATGCGACAAGGTAGGCGATTGGGATTAACATCACGATTGGTGCATGACTCTGCCACTGATTCAGCCCCATCGCCGCCAGAGCAGCCACGGCTGCAACCATCGTTGCGGCACCTGTGGCGAAGAAGTATCCGGTGGTCAGTGGCAGTGATGTCTTTCGGCACTGATGAGCACCCACGCGGGATGCCACTGCCGTCAACAGCATGGCTCCCACGAATGTCCAGCGTGGCGGTTCATCGACCCAGACGGCATGGACCCCGAAGTGGTCGAGGAACACCACGACTCCGATCAGCACGGGCAGCATTCCCAGCAGCAATCCAAAGGCAGGCAGCGATCGAGTGAACTGATTCTTGTCAGGCAAGGCAAGCTGAGCCACATGGCTTAAGAGTGATGTCACGGCAAGAACGGCAATAATCGCATCGACACCGATTTGTAAATCCAGAATTTGAACAACCAGCACTTCAAGCCACAACAGCATGAAAGCCGCGACATGAAGAAAGACCCCCTTCTTTCGAACCACGAGGTCGGACCATGCGTAGGCGTAAGTTCCTGCGGCGACCAGAGCAAGGGCTAACCAGCGAAGCTCTCCACAAATCGGTGATGGAGTTGCCTGCAGAGAAGCGTAGATCGACTTGAACCCAATTGGATACAGCCAGTTTCCGGCGATCTGTGCCCCCAGAACCAGAAGAAGACCGGCAGCCAACTGGACTTGACCGGACCAGAAAAATGCCATGCCGAACCGGCTGCGGGTGAATGGACCTTCGCCGACCTTGAACGCTCGCTCCAGGTGAATTCCGATGAGCCCCAGCACGATAAGCAAGGTCGCCGGTGAAGCTATCTCCCAGAACTTCTGTGGGGACGGCGGCAGGTCACTGAGAATCAGCAGACCTGTCATCGTAACCCCTGCGCTGAAGACATAGACGAACAATTCGTCCTTCAGGATCACGGCAGCAAGTCCGTACAAAACGCTGATCAAAACGGCACACATCCAGAGGTGCCCATCGATCGTGATCAGATCATTCGCATGCAGGTACCAAAGATTCAGAGGCATCACGAGACATGACAAAAGAGACAATGCCTTGCCAGCGAGCTGGTACCGGCTGAAACGAATCGTCGCCAGTCCGCCGCTCAATAGCGCGATGTTGCTCAACGCCAGAACTATCGCCAGCACAGGCGGTGTGAAAACGTCGTTGAGCCATAGCAAAATCACCAGGCCGACCACCATCAGAGCCCCGCCGAGACCCAGCAGACACTGAATGCTGCGAGGGTCAAGAATGATCTCCATGATGCTGCGTCGTGGCGCCGGCGGTTCGACAATACGCTCAGGCCGAGGACACTCATTGGCACGAGGCCCTTGCTTCCCGGCGGTGATTGTTTCCTCTGAAGCATCCATGTTGGTGGCAGAATCTGATTCGCCACTCCCCCCAACGCATTGCGATTCCAGGTCCGAACGAAGATTCCCCTCGAGGAGAAGTTGTCGCTCTACGACCTTCATCCGCGAACGAAGTTCAGCCCGGAGTGCGTGATATTTGCTAAGCGGGAGAATTCCGCCTGAACGCAGAAACTTAAGAAACTTCGCCATATATATGCCTGTGCGAAGTTCCCTGATGGCGTCCGTCTCCGTGGGCTGCCTAGGCAAAAAACAATCCCGTTGAGGAAAGGCTGTCCCATTTTCTGCATTCAACGAATACAACTCCGCCAGCTTCGGAAAATCACCAAGGATCTTTTGGGAGTCCTCACTGGTCAGCAACTGTGACTTTTCCCATTCAAGGATCTGGACTTCCGTTGATTTCAGGACAGTCAGCAACAGTTGCCAATTCGACTTTGAATCATTTTTCGCATCGGACATCTTTGGCACTCCGGAATGTGGGTGGCAGCAGACAGACAGACCATGCGAAGCTTGCTGCGCAATAAAGCCCTGTCTGAAGAACGAACGCGTCAAATCACCAGAAGACGGCTAAGGAAAATCCGCGATTCTCATCTAGCCGGTCCGTTGTCGCCGCGACGGCCGTTTCTGACAACCAGTTGCATACAGACGCGTGACCAGCGGCATCAGTTCGTCAGTCTGTCGAGCCCGGCGTTGTTCTTTCTCGGCATGCCAGCACGGTTGGCTTCCAGACTCGCGCTGGAGCGGTTCATCGCGATGTACTGAATCAGTCCAATCAGGGCCATGGCCAACATCATCGGGATCGCAGTCAATGCCGACACAGGCTGATGCCGCACGATTATGGAGTCGACCCACAGGAAGCCGTAACTGAGCATCGTCAGTACCGTGATATAGCCGATCAGCAAAGGGCGACAGCGCAGAGACGAAGCAGCGACGAGCACAAACATAGCGGACGTTAATCCGCTGCGGGCTCCGTCGCCTGAAAAGATCACAGCTGTCAGAAGCAGCACTTCACCGGTTGCCCAGGCGTACAGAGTCCAGGCTGCACCGCCGGTTCGCTGGAGCCACCGCTGCCAGATCACAGCGTTCAGGATCGCCAGCGGGACCACGTAGCTCACTGTTCGCTTGAAGCTTTCATCGCCGGGCAACATTCCGGTCAAGTTGGCGATCACGTGATACGAGTAGAAGACCAGCAGCGTGCAGATCGTGACGGCCAGACCCGGGCGGTGACGAGCCCAGCGCTGCACTCGCCGAAAGATTCCCGACTGCCTGACGTGAATCGATTCCCCTTCCAGACATCTTCGCAGATCGGCTGCAAACTCACCGGCGTTCGGATATCGCAGGGCCGGGTCAGTCTCCAGCGACTGGATGCAAATCGCATTCAGGTTATGCGGGATGCGCCGATCGCGTTCACGCGGGGAGATGACGTCATGTTCCCGAATGAGCTGTATCGTTCGGGCAAAGTCGCCACCAGCAACCTCTATCGGCGGCCGACCCGTCAGAATACGGTAGAGAATTGCTCCGAGACCGTAAACATCGGCCGCTGGGGAAGCGGTGCTGGACTGGCCAGTCGCGATTTCCGGAGCCATGTAGCCGGGTGTTCCCATGATGTCTCCCGCGGACGTCAGATTCGAATCCGTCTGCAGGCTTTTGGCCAGACCAAAGTCCATCACCCATGGCTGACCGGTCTTCTCATCGATTAAGATGTTGGACGGTTTAAGATCCCGATGAATAATGCCATGTTCATGAGCATCGGCGATCGCATTCGCCACAACTCGCAGCTTTTTAATGGCATCCGTAGTCGTCAGCGCATTACGCTGCAGTAACTTTTCCAGAGTAACTCCCTGGATGAACTTCATCACGATAAACGGTTCACCATGGGCGTCACCGACCTCATACACCGGCACCACAGCGGCGTGGGCCAGTTGAGATGCCGCGTTGGCTTCGTGAAGAAATCGCTCCACATCCTGTGCTGAAGAAAACGCTCCCATCCGCATCATTTTGATGGCGACAAGTCGATCGGGGCGAAACTGGCGAGCCTTATAGACGATCCCCATTCCGCCCCGGTCAATCTCCTCCAGGATCTCGTAATTTGGTATTTCCGGCAGCCTGCGAACCCGACTTGTGTCCAGTGGCTTTCCGGAAGTGGCACAGATGGTTTCCGCAAGGGCCGGATCTTGATCATCGGATTCCTGAGTGTCAGCATCCGCTCGCAGATCTGCCATCACCGCGGCCAACAATCTGCGAGCAATTTCCGGAGGCAGTAATTGCCTGTTAACCCATAGAACTCGTTCTTCAGGAGGCTTCTCGACTGCCAGCCAAAACAGTCCCTGAATCCGTTCATAGTCGCGTACAGCCTCCAGGCGTCGTTGGGCCGGTTTGTCATGCCCCGAATCGTCACATCCTGGTGTTAGTCTTGTCATGATTTTTTCAGCCTTCTGCTTTCTGCTATTGGCTTCGGGCTTTTGACTATTGGCTTTCAGCTTTCCGCCAAATCCAATTGGGAGGCCAGCCAGGCCCTGGCAAAGCGCCAGTCATTTTTCACGGTCGCTTCTGACACTTCCAGCACTGCGGCAGTCTCTTTCACATCCAGTCCCCCGAAACATCTCAGTTCAAAAACCTGAGCCTGTCGCGGATTCACTCCAGCCAGTTGCTCCATCAGATCATTCACTGCCACGACATCCACTGGATCGGGACTCATCGACGGCAGGAGAGTGTCCTGCAGAGGTATCTGCTGGCCTCCCGCTTCACGTTTGTCCGCATTCTTTCGCCTGGCATGGTCCACAAGAATGCGTCGCATCATGGTGGCGGCCACTGCACAAAAATGAGCTTTCCCCTGCCAGTTGACTCGAGTCTGATCGGCCAGTCGCAGGAACGCTTCGTTGACCAGAGCAGTCGGCTGCAACGTATGATCGGCGCGTTCGTGCTTCAGCCGGCTTGCGGCGATCGCCCGCAGTTCATCGTAGACCAGTGGCATAAGCTGATGAATCGCGTTGCGGTCACCGGCGGAAATGCTGAGCAGTAAATTGGTAGTCTGGGGCACGTTGTCATCCTGTCGATCGGTTGCGGGCTGCTCAAACCAAAAAAAACACCAGCAGCGAACGGTCGAAGGATTTTGCCCCGACTATCTGCAAAACATCCAGAGTTCCTGCGTGAGTCGATGTAAGCCGTAGCCAGCAGTGGTTGCAAGGCCGTCGAGTAGTATGTCGGAGTAGCGAAGAATGGCAATCGCAGCGAACAATAACGTAAACCTTGCCAGATGACACGGAATGGAGTGCATTGCTGAAAGTTGTTGCATGGCTCTGACCTTATCTTGCCGCGGGAATACAGGACGCTTCTCAAAGAACGCGTTAGCGGCACGAATTTGAGCTAGAAAGTTCCTGGCGATACTGGAAACGGTGCTGCTTCCGCATGATTTTCCCTCCCTCAGGCCAATCCAGAAAAACGTTTAGCCGAAATTTGCGGTATCAACGCGAGTGGAAATGCCTCCGGAGGAGCATGAAAACAAAAGGCACCGACGCACCTGTGATCAACGTTTTCATGAATGAACTCCGGGCCAGCATATTCAGCCACGATCGTGGCAAACGACTGTGGAAGCGGTCGAGGGTGAGTTGAAGCGACGGGCGATTGCCGGGGATTGCTATTCGGGCAAGTTGCGCAGTGACCGCTGTGGCTACAGAGTCTTGAGATATTCGATTAACGCCTGGCGGTTGGCGTCGGATCCGATACGCGACCAGAAATCGTGGCCCTCATTGCCGCAACCTTCGCGGCTCGCATTGAACCAGTTCGTGTCAGTGCCGAACCTCTCGAGACGCTCGAGCTCACTCCAGCGCTCAATCGAGGCGTCCGGATAGAGTTGCTGGCCGCCCCTTTGAGGGTCGAAGCGGCGCGCCGACTTCACACTGAAGAGAGGCGGACGTTCGGAGACTGGACCGAGCAAGTGATGGAGCGTGGGGACACTGCCGTTGTGAAGATACGGATAATTGGCCCAGACCCCGGTTAAAGGCGTCGCGGCATACCCAACACTCGGCACCAGCCGGCCCTCTGACGCCAGCGGGCTTTGGTTGAAGGCGTCGATGAAGCCGTCCGTGACCACTTCAAGGCGGGCGCGGTCCGTACCAACATCCATGTGCATGCCAGTCCATTGGACACCCCCATTTTGGTCGTAAACGCCATGACATTTCGCACAGCCGATATCGTCGGCGTAAAACAGTCTCTTCCCCTTCGCGGCCAGGGCGGTATCAATCGCGTAGGGGTAACGCGGTGGCCTGAGGTGTCGAATTGCCGCATCGAAATCTCGCTTGATCGTCGGAATGACTGAGGTCACCAGCTTCTCGAACGACTGGTCGAGCTCAAGTTCCATCGATGAAGCCATGAGCGGGAGAGACGCATGAAAACTGCCGTCACAGTACCAGCGTTTGAATGGCGCTTTTGCCACCGTATGCCAAAGCGGAGGCGTCTTTACGTCGCCGCGACGCACCTGGTCATTGCCTGGCATCTCGCTGCCGTGAGCACGCATATACATTTCAACGTGTGAAGCCGGGAACGCCGTGGAACGACCGCAGGTAAGCGGATCGATCTGGTCATGATGATGTCGGACCATGACATCGTGGGTGTGCACTGCCATCTGGTCGTCGGGTCCGCCGTGTGGGAGCCGGTAACGTCCAACAGAAGTGGTCACCATCTTGACCGTGTCAGCGAGGATCTTCTCGTCAAGAGTCTTTGCCCCCGCGCCAAAGTAGGCAACCCCGTCGATTTCGGCCGTATGACATACCAGACAGTTGATCGACCAGCCCAGGGGCTGCCCGGGAGTTGGGTTGGGAGCCATCCCAAAAGCAGCAACAACCTCGTTCTCCGTCCAGGGAACCAATCCCACGCGGCTGCTTGCAATGGCGTGGCTGTCCCCGAGGAACACCCGCGTGAGCCAGTTGCCCTCCAGCGACGCCTGAGGTACCCAGACGGAGCTCTGGTACCCCTCGTAAACAAAGTCGAAGAGTGCCTCCTTGCGTTGCTTCTCGGGACGAGGGTCCAAAGGATCCCACGCATAGACGACCTTGCGCATGTCCGCGTCGAATGACAAGCGAAGGGATTCGCGGGACATATATCGTGGGGAAATCGGCCACATCAGCGAAATGACCAGAATCCCGATCACAAGGATCAAGACGACTGGAAAGAACAGCTGAAGGAGACGTCGATGGTTGAACATAATCACTCCATAAGACAGCACGGGGTGCGACTCCGCAGCCAACAGAAAGGCGATCGGGGAGGTTCCACAGACCGGCAGCCTCTGAGCGGCGTTTCACAGACAGACACAGGCGTGAGCCAGAAATAGCCTTTGATCGACCGACGTCAATCTTCTCGATCCGCATTCCTATCCGGCGACGGATGGCCTTCGATGGACCGGAGTTCGGCAAGGCGTTTTGCTGCCGCAAATTCCCAGCGAGCCAGATTTGCCACGAGGCCACCCCAAATTCCAGGGAGTGCCCCCACGAGAGACATGACACCCAGGTAGAGCTGGAAATTCACATTTGAGTTTCCACGCGGGTTGTACGTGGCCATGCAGAGAAAGACCAAGGTCACGAACGACGAACCGAGCGACAGCAACGCTCCTGTCAAGCCCCCAAACAAGGGGCCGGCCCACGGGGAGCGAAGGGAACCCGAAGATTGGGCGACAGAGCCACTGGCCAAGCCCACGAGCATACCGACGATAGAGGAGGTAATCAGAATCGAGAGCCACGTATAGCCGCCCTTCCCCCCTAAGTGCCAGAATGCGAAAACAACAATTGGGCGAGTTAAAGCGCCCAATAACGCGGCGGTCCAAATGGCGGATAATCCACTCGGCGAACTTTCGTTTGACATGCTATAACTCCCATCGATTACCGAATTGGCCAACCTCCCGGAGAGGCCCGAGAGATCTCAACCAAAGCTCAACGTAGTACTAAGCAGACAGCAGAAGTCTTTTGACAAAACATGATTAAGCAGGAAGTTATGGGTATGAACAACGGCCTAGTCGTCGTCATTTCGGGCTCGTGTCGTTCATCGACTGTCGAGCCCAGGATCTGTTGGTCGTACTGACATCCATCAGTTCATGGTTTTCTTAAACGGCGTCTCTGTTCACCCTGTCAGGCCGGTGGCCCCCTTTGGCTTCGAAACTAACGCTGGATCGGTTCAACGCGATGTATTGGACAAGGCCGACTAGCGCGAATGCGAACAGGACTTGCCCGAAACCACCAACCTGCTGATCACCGTCGTCAGACGACAGCAATCTGTGAGTGTCTTGACAGAAGACACAGAATTGAGTGCATTGCTGATAGTTGTTGCATGGCTCTGACCTTATCTTGCTGCGGGAATACACGACGCTTATCAGAGAACGCGTTGGCGGCATGAATTTGAGCTAATTTTTTTTGACGATTCTCGCTGCGGTGCTGTTTTCCATGCGGTTTTCCCGCGCTCCGACCAATCTGCAAAGAAATTCTGGCCCTGATGAGTGATTTCAACGCGTGTGGAAATGCCTCAGGAAGAATCTGGCTAAAGCCATCACCTGCTGACTCCGCGAATCATTAACCGGTCACGAATTTCTGAAAGTCGCCGCCGATGTCGTCTTATGCTCTGCCTGCCAGTGAACCTCGCTCCAGTCTCAAGTCGGCTTCATTCATCGGCTATCTGCTGATGAGTTTCCTCACGGCTGTCACTGATAACATGTATCGCTGGCTGATCATTCCGATCGCCAAGGACCAGTTGAAAGGTCTGGGTCTTTCCGCGGAGGAGATCAAGGCTGAAGAATCGCTGATTTTGTCTCTTGGACTTGGCAGCCTGATTCTGCCGTTCGTCATTTTTGCTCCGTGGTCCAGTTGGCTGGGAGACCGATTCAGTAAGCGGACGACCACCATCTGGCTGAAAGTCGCGGAAGTCGTACTGGTTGCTCTCGGCATTTGGTCCATCCAGACAGGACATCAGGGAACGATGTTCGCCGTACTGTTTCTACTGGGGACTCAAAGTGCTCTGCTGAGCACCGCTAAGTACGGGATCATTTCTGAACTGGTACCCCGTTCGTCATTGTCGGCCGCCAACGGACTGGTGGCTCTGGTGACGCTCATCGCGGCCATCGTTGGAGCTGGTGCCGGGATGCAACTCGGCGAACACGCGATTGCCAGCAAGAGTCTCACTCTGGCAGCGATGGCTTTGGAGGCGGTTGCCGTTCTGGGAGTCGTCGGAAGCCTGATGATTCAGCGAGTTCCCTCTGCGAATCCCACCCTGGCGTTTCCGTGGAACCCGATTCAATACTCCTGGCAGGATATGAAACTTGTCTTCAGCGACCGACCTATTCTGCGAGTTACGTTGGGGATTGCGTTCTTCTGGTCTCTGGCCTCACTGGCACAGATGAACATTGATACTTACGTCACCGGAGAACTGCATAAGACTCAGACGGATGTTGGCACGTTCCTCGCCGTCTTATCTCTTGGAGTGGGACTCGGCAGCGTTCTTGCCGGATGGTGGTCTGGCGGCCGCGTCGAGCTGGGGATGGTTCCGCTCGGTGCATTTTTGATGTCTCTGGCCTGTGTCATTCTTTTCTTGTGTCACGATTCTTCTCTGATGGCCGGGGCGATGCTGGGAATGATTGGACTGGGCGGTGGGCTTTTCAATGTGCCGCTCAACGCTTATCTGCAGGAAAGAAGCCCGCACGAAAAACTGGGAGCGATCCTGGCGGCCGGAAATCAGTTGACTTCCCTGGGCATGGTCGCGGTGGCTGGATTGTTCTGGTTTCTTGGTGGTCGGCTGCAACTCAGCGCGGCACAGATCTTTCTGCTGACCGGGATCGGTATTCTTCCGATTTTTGCCTACGTCGTCTGGTTGCTGCCGCAGGCGACGGTTCGATTCTTCGTGTGGCTGCTCAGTCGCTTTGTTTATCGAGTCCGCATCTATGATGTCGAAAACCTGCCGGAGAAAGGCCCGGGGCTCCTCGTCGCCAATCATGTCTCATGGCTGGATGGTATCATGCTGCTGCTCTCGAGCTCGCGTAATATTCGAATGGTGGCCTATGCGGATTACGTGAAGGGGCCATGGATCGGCTGGCTCGCTCGGTTATTTGGTATCATTCCGATTCGTTCCGGCGATGGTCCCCGAGCCCTGTTGCAGTCGCTGAATACGGCTCGTGAAGCATTGCTCGCCGGGGAACTGGTCTGCATCTTTGCCGAAGGCCAGGTGACTCGGAACGGACAGTTGCAGAAGTTCGAACGGGGACTGTTAAAGATTCTCAAAGGCACCGATGCGCCGGTAATTCCCGTCTTCCTGGATGAACTCTGGGGCAGTATTTTCAGCTATGATCGTGGCAAATTCCTTTGGAAGAAACCACGCCATTGGCCGTATCCCATTTCTATCTCATTCGGTTCACCACTTCATGGCGTTGACGATGTGGACGCGGTGCGACACGGGGTGCTGGAACTGGGAGCAAAATCCATGGAACGGAGAAAGCACCGCCGACTGCTCCCCGCGAAGCAATTCATCCGCCAGTGTCGAGTCGCATGGAGACGGACAAAGGTTGCCGATTCCGCCGGGACTAAACTCACTGGTGGCCGATTGCTGGCTGGTTCGCTGGCACTGCATAAGCTATTGACGTCGACTGTGCTGAAACCAGAAAACAACTCTGTAGCATTGCTGCTGCCGCCTTCTGTTGGAGGAGTGCTCGCCAATGCGGCTGTTACTTTGGCTGGCAAAGTGGCTGTTAATCTGAACTACACGCTTTCAGAAGATGTCGTTAACTACTGCATCAAAGAAGCTGGCGTTCAACAGATTCTTACCAGCCGTCGGTTTATGGAAAAGCGGCCGATGAATCTCAGTGCCGAACTGATCTATCTGGAAGATCTCAGTCAGCAGATCAGTGGACTGGCGAAAATCAATGCTCTGCTGACTGCTTGGTTTGTTCCGCTGCGCATGTTGAGTCGCCAATTGGGTCTCGAGCGTGTGAAGCCCGATGATGTGATGTCCATCATCTTTACGTCCGGTTCCACTGGTGATCCCAAGGGTGTCATGCTGACTAATGACAATGTGGCTTCGAACATCGAAGCCGTGCGTCATCTGCTGCATCTTCGTGCCACCGATTCGGTGCTGGGAGTGCTGCCGTTCTTCCATTCGTTTGGTTACACCGTCTCCATGTGGCTGCCCCTGTGTACTGAGCCATCCGGGGTCTATCACTTCAATCCGCTGGATGCATCTACGGTTGGTAAGCTGATTGAAAAACACAAGTCGACGATTCTGCTGGCTACGCCGACGTTCCTGCGGTCGTACATGAAGCGATGCACTGTTGAACAAATGAATTCACTGAATATGGTCATCGTCGGTGCGGAGAAGATGCCGGATGAGCTGCGGGATTCCTTCCGCGAAAAGTACGGCTTCGAGCCCAGCGAAGGTTATGGTACGACCGAACTTTCGCCGATTGCGGCCGTGAACATTCCCGTGTCTCGGCTCGGAGCAGAATACTCTGGTCAGTCGTCCTCAAAACATGGCACCGTTGGCAGAGTCATTCCCGGTTCCGTAGCGGCCGTGTTTGATCTGGATACGAACGAGCGGCTTGGCACCAACAAAGAAGGTATGCTGAAAATTAAGGGCCCGAACGTGATGCTCGGATACCTTAATCATCCCAGGAAGACCGAGGAGCTGATACAGGACGGCTGGTACACGACGGGTGACCTGGGGATGATCGATGAGGAGGGGTTCATTCGAGTTACAGGACGTCTAAGCCGTTTCTCCAAGATCGGCGGCGAAATGGTACCTCACATCCGGATCGAACAGGAAATCGCCAGAATCATTGATGACACGCCAGAAAATGAGACGCGAACCGGTCAGACGCTGAACGGCCAAACGCCAGACGAAGACGCGTCCGGCGATGCTGAGATCATGTGTGCTGTGACCGCTGTGCCTGATTCGTCCAAAGGCGAACGACTGGTTGTGCTGCACAAGCCTATGCAGAAAAGTGCAAGAGAGATCATCGACCAGCTGCAACTCGCCGGACTTCCGAACCTGTGGATTCCGAGCTCCAATTGTTTCCTTGAAGTCAGCCATATTCCTTTGCTGGGCACTGGTAAACTGGACCTGCGTGCCGTCAAGGAAATGGCAATCACGCTCTGCGAAGCGAGGTAGCTGGAGGGCAGTGGCGTAGAGGCTACGTGAGCCCCGAAAAAGTTCTTTGCGGGCGGCTTTCTACGCAAAGGTGCTATGACACGCTCCGCCCGCGTTTGGACGTCTCTCAGTCGTAAACGAACAGTGGAGACATTGAGGCTAAGTGGCTTCCGCTCGTTCGTTTAGTCTGCTGCAGCCACGAATCAATATCAGCAGAGGCGCTGTCAATGTTCAGAGCATTGATCACGTCACGCCAGAGTGTCACGGAAGACAGGCAGTTCAGGAGGTACCAGTCGCGTCCGGCGCCGCCAATCAGCGTGCCTTTGGAGCTATCTTGCTTTACCATGCTGGGCGTGAGTGGAAAGCGATCGTGAACTTCGCGTGCCCAGCAAGTGCCCCACTCGATCATCATAGCTGCTGGCCAGGATCCACGCGTTCCGCTAACTGTCGATTGCGACAATGTCACTCTCCAGCAGGTGTCGAGCACCTGGAGGCAGATCCTGGTCCGCTACTTCGGGCAGTTTATTGGCTCCAGTTCGTCCGATCAGGAGGTTCTTTCCGGAACCGCTGATATGTGTGTCATTGCCAACGCGACCCGCAAGGACGTCGTCCCCTCGGTTGCTGGTGAACGCATTGGCTCGTGGGTTTCCAGGGTGAGACGACCGACGCGAGTTAGCACCCAGCCGTTCGACGCTCCGGTCACATCGATGTCACATCGACCGGAGCCATTCCGGTGTGTAGGACGCGTGTCGGACTGGAGCAGGAAGGTGATGGCACTTAACGTCGCTTTGTGTCGAGCTGACGGACATGTTTAGAGTATTGTCTGCCACCGGGAGATTTCAGGGGAGTATTAGCACTCTGCCGTCTTGATGACAACTGGCGAGAGCGATTTGCACTTTGCTCAATCGCATTGACCGACCATCCCAGCGAACGATGAAGTGCAATCTGCTTGTTGCGTGTTTGCATGATACACAACCGTAATTGGCGTTGGGCCTCCTGCTCTCAAAATTCAAGCTGGCGAAGTTCCCACCGGGCCCTCGTGTTGGCAGCCGGCTGATCTCCGGAATTGTCATGCGGCTACCCGGTCTTCCGGTCCGGTCTCTCTAACTAACGCCTGGATGAGTACTCGGAGCAGGCGGTGCGAAGCGTTGCCGACTTCGGCGGTTGACTGCTTTGCAGTTCCAATGAGGTGATCCTGCAATCTCCGGGCGATTCGAACGACCGGCAGCAACCAGCCCCTTGGCAGGCCTGTTCGCTTTCGTTTCCAGTTTCTGACCCAAACAGTCTCTCGTTTCGGAAATAGGATCTTTGTGTCCTCTTTTGGTTGCGGCCTGCCGAAAAGAGGATGTAAATATCCGCTTTAGGTGGTTTTGGTGTTCGATCTGCTGAAACGCATTGCTTTCCGAGGAGACGGTGAAATGTTCTGCAATCAATGTGAGCAAACTCAGAATGGGCGTGGCTGTACTGACGTTGGAGTCTGCGGCAAGGATGAGGATGTGCAATCGTTGCAGGAAATTCTCCTGTACGGTCTCAAAGGGATGGCCGCCTACGCGAACCATGCTCGCCGACTGGGCAAGGTCGATGATAATGTCAGTGCATTCATCGAAGAGGCTCTTTTTTCTACGATGACGAATGTCAATTTTGACGTCCCAACGATGCTGGAATTAGTCCTCGAATGTGGTCGTCAGAATGTGCGAGTGATGCAGTTGCTGGATGAGGGGCACTGCGAAAAGTTCGGCACTCCAGAACCGACAACTGTTTATGAAGGTACGAAGGCTGGCCCAGGCATTCTTGTCACGGGACACGATCTGCTGGATCTATCCGATTTGCTGGAGCAGGCGGCAGGTCAAGGAGTGAATGTCTACACGCACGGCGAGATGTTGCCAGCTCACAGTTATCCGAAGCTGAAGGCTCATCCTCATCTGGCTGGTCATTACGGCGGACCATGGCAAAACCAGTATTGGGAGTTTCCTTCCTTCGCTGGTCCCATCGTTGCCACAACGAACTGCATTCTGATCCCACCAGACTCTTACAAAGATCGCCTCTTCACAACGCGCATCACAGCTGTCCCCGGAGGGCGTCGGTTGAAGACCAATGATTTCTCCGAAGTGATTCAGATGGCGAAGCAGTTGTCACCATTGCCCGAGAGAAAGGTCCGGGAATCAACAATTGGATTCCATCACAGCGTGATTCTCGGAATTGCTGACAAGGTTGTTGATGCTGTCAAGTCGGGAAACATCAAACGCTTTTACCTGATCGGCGGATGTGATGGCGCTGAACTTGGCCGCAATTACTACAGCAAGCTGGCCCAGCAGACTCCTGACGAGTCCGTAATCCTGACACTTGGATGCGGTAAATATCGTATTCGAAATCACGACTATGGTACTGTCGCCGGACTTCCTCGCCTGCTTGATATGGGGCAATGCAACGACGCCTATGGAGCAGTGCAGGTCGCATTGGGACTTGCAAAGGCCTTTGACTGCGGAGTCAATGATTTGCCTCTGTCAATTGTACTGTCCTGGTTCGAACAGAAGGCTGTCGCCGTATTACTCAGCCTCTTGGCGTTGGGAGTGAAGGGGATTCGTCTCGGCCCTGTTCCTCCCGCATTCGTATCTCCGAACGTGTTCAGGATCCTGCAGGACACCTTTGATCTCAAGCTGATCGAAGCGGAACCACCTGCCGAACTGGTTCAGCTCAGCGTGTAGTCGTTTTTCCTGCTCATAGAGCAATCGGTCGACATTAGGAACCAACAAGTCGTTTCGGCTGAGTTGGTTCCTGTTTTCCGGCTTAGTCATGCATCTCATCAGGATCCTGGGGGAGTCAACTTATCATGCAATCAATCGATGAGCCACGATTGGAGACGGATCTGGTCTATCGTTTTCGATTCGTCGCTGATTTCATTGGCTTTACAAAGGACGATGCTACGGCGCTGCAGTCGGCCGCGATGTTTCTTGGGCCGATGATTCCGGAGATCGTGGACAGAACGTATCAGAAACTGCTGGATCGTGATTGCACTGCTCGTCACTTTATGCCGCGACAAGCCGGATTTGAAGGAGCGGTTCCCCCGGACCTGCAATCATTATCAGCCAGGCACCCGCAGATTCAGTTTCGCAAAGAACATCTCGCGCGATACCTCACCACAGTGCTCGGAAGAACGTGCGATGAGAAGCTGGTTCCTTATCTCGATATGGTCGGAAAAATCCACACGCCTGCAGCAGGAAATCACGAGATCGATGTTCCGCTCGTCCAGATGAACGCTCTGATGGGATTCCTGTCTGACATTCTGCTGGAGGCCGTGCTGACCATGCCACTCGAAGACAAGTCCCGACGAGAAGTCATCCGAGCACTCAGCAAATTTCTCTGGCTCCAAAACGACTTCATTACCCGGCACTATACGAAAGCCACAGTCGCGAATCCCTGAACTGAGCCAAGTCGCAAAGGCAACATTGATCTGCTGACAACCGTCAAGATAACTGGCGGTTAAGACGGAGTTTGCTCAGGAACTCATTGACGCATCATCGCTGCCAAGGAGTTCGCGCAGGCGGCGGATGGCGCGGAGATAACGCATTCCGGCGGCTGGTGGAGAAAGTCCCAACGCTTCCGCCACTTCGCTGTTTCCGAGATGTTCAAAGTGTCGCATGACGACGATTTCTCGGTCGTTCTCTTCCAATTGATCCAGAGCGACCAGAAAGCGTTGCTCCATTTCTCTGCGAAGCGCGGCTGCTGCGGGTGTCAGTTCTGCATCTTTCAGCAGAGCCGCCAGATCGGCGGCAGATTGTTCGTCGTTCCCAAGTCCGCTCATGTTCTGCTCCCGATCCACCGAGCGGCGCTGAGCCGCTCGATGGCGTCGGTGCATGTCGATGATCCGGTCTTTGGCCAATTGTCGCAGCCAAAGATGGAACGGCATCGCCGGGTTTGCCAGATAATCCTTCAGACGCTGAGAAGCCTCCATCAGGACGTCCTGGACAACGTCGCTTGCGTCGACTCGACGAGCGACCGCCTGATCAAGTCGCATCTGGATCATGCGACGAACAGCCTCCCGATGTCGATCCATCAGGCGATTGACAGCCTGCGAATCACCATCGGTAATCCCCTTCAGAAGCTCCTGAGTCTGTTCACCTTCCGGCCACATAGATTTCTCCGCCGGGCTGCGGGAAACACGTTCCCTGCAGCCCGCTGCTGAATGACACTTCTGTAGACTATTCTGATGCTTACTTGGCCGGTTCAGGTTTTTCGATCTCAAACGCGTACGTCGTTTTCGATTCGTACTTCTCACCCGGCTTAAGAATCGTCGTCGGGAAGTTCTCGTGATTCACAGAGTCCGGATAGTGTTGTGTTTCAAGGCACAAAGCACTGCGGTGAGCATAAACTTTTCCGCCTTTGCCCTTCTGACCTTTCAGGAAGTTTCCGGAGTAGAACTGAATCCCCGGTTCGGTGGTCATCACACGCATGCGGCGACCGGACTCTTTTTCGACAACGATAGCCGCCAGAGTCATCGTGTTACCTTCTTCGCGAGGATTCAACACGAAGTTGTGGTCATAGCCGATCGCGGCTGTTTTGCCGATTGATTCAATACGCTTGCCAATAACAGTCCGCTTACGGAAGTCGAGATCTGTACCTTCGACATGAGCGATTTCTCCGGTTGGGATCATTGTGTCATCGGAGACCGTGTAGTTGTCAGCGTTGATTCGCAGGCTGTGGTTCAGCACCGTCTCGCTGCCTTCACCGGCGAGATTGAAGTAGGCGTGGTTTGTCAGGTTAACCGGCGTCGCCTTATCTGTGGTCGCTGTGTAAGAAATGGAGATGGAATTTGTGTCGTTCGGCACGTAGTAGCTGACCGTGATTTCCAGAGTTCCCGGGTAACCTTCGTCACCGTCAGGGCTGGTCACCGTGAACTTCACGCCCTGCCCTTTTTCATTGGAGTAAGGATTGGCTTTCCACACAAGCTTATCCAGGCTCTTGTCCAGGCCACCGTGCAGATGGTTCGGCTCGTTGTTGATCGCCAGAGTATACTCTTTGCCTTCAAGGGTAAACTTCCCTTTGGCGATACGATTGCAGACGCGGCCAGTCGTGCATCCAAAGTATTGATTATCTTCGGACTCATAGCCGGTGACGTCATCAAAGCCCAGGATGACGTCTGCTGCTTTGCCGTCTTTGTCGGGAACGTGCAATTGAACCAGAGTGGCACCGCGCGTCATCACTTTTGCGACGAGGCCCGTTTTATTCTTCAATGTGTACAGTTCAACGGCCTGTCCGTCTTTGGTCGTGCC
>JBIIIF010000437.1:0-3512 GCA_044235005.1 Planctomycetaceae bacterium
CGGAGACTCCCGAGCACCAGCTTGCAACCAGTCCTGCAACGCGAAAGAACAGCAGGCCTGCCACACCGATGCAAGTTGCCAGTGCTGTGGAAACTAAAATCGATTTCCAACACACGGCACAGAACCGGACAGTCCGGAAAATCCCAAAGCGTTCGTTTCGGCTTATCATCAACGCGGTAAAGCGAGCGATCCCGACAGCTCCGAATCCCAGACAAAGCACGTGAACAATCAGAGACATGACCGAGGGCAGGCTTCGACGGAACTCTTCCACCGCAATCAATTCGGCGTTGGACACAATCTGCCCCAGTACGGACGGGAGAAAGGGTGACACGGCCGATGTCAGTTCCAGCGTCTCTTCTTCGAGTGACATCCTGAAGTCGATCTGGCATCCCCAAAAGACGAGTGCCGCAGCCAACAGGCAGGGCATCGACCACATCGCGCGTGATGATTCCAGGAGCCTTACCGAGGGAAAGGCCGTCGGCAGATCAACCTGATTAACTCGCACTGCATCCTTGTTCATCGACAAATTCTCGTCCCGGGATCTTTCGAGTTCGTAAGGTTGTTTGTTGTTTCGCAGTCCGAACCGGAAAGCCTGAATTCCTGCGGCCCCTAAAAAGCTACCAGAACTCGCTCCGCACTGTTGATGCTCCGTAGACTATCGAGAATCCACAGCCTTGAGAACCTGGGGCTCAATCGTACCCATTTTCGCCAACAGGACGGATTTGCCGAAGATCGCTCGGAACGTCAAATCCAGACTTGCGCGGGGGCCTGTTTTGACGATACACTATGGCAGCGATACCACATCGTGAATTGCGGTCGCCAATTCAGGCTTCGGCCTCCCACCTCCGGCGAATGCAAACATCGTCCACCGATGGCTACCTGTTTTTTCCTCCCGGGGATCTTCGTCCCATGAGCCTGCAGAATCCTCACGGCATTCCTCGCCGATCGTTTCTTGTCGCATCCGGGATGGGATTTGCCGGACTCCAGTTCGGTCGCCCCGTTCAAGCGAAAGACACAGCCGGAGCGACCAGCTCACCGGGAACAGCGAAGTCCACAATCCTCTTCTTTCTGAGCGGCGGAGCGTCTCACCTGGATATGTGGGACATGAAACCGACGGCTCCCCAGGAGTATCGCGGACCCTTTCAGCCAATCGCGACATCAGCTCCGGGAGTTGTCCTCAGCGAACATCTGCCGCTATTGGCTCGCCAGGCTCATCATCTGGCCGTCATCAATTCCATCGGGGGATCTGTCAGCACCAATGATCACCACGCTGGCTACTACTATAACCTGACAGGACATGTTCCCGATCCCACATTCCTTTCACTGGGGAACAGCCGGACGCCTTATCCGTCGGACTGGCCTTATATGGGAACAGTGGTGGCGGCAAAGCGGCCACCGCATCCTCAGCTCACAAATGCAATCACTCTGCCTCACATGGAAGGCGCTCCGGCTTATACTCGCCCCGGCCAGTTCTCTGCTCGTCTGGGCATTGAACACGATCCACTTTACGTTGATGGCTCTCGCGAGAATCCACTGAAGTTTCATGCGCCGGCTCTGGTACTGGAAGGCGACGTGTCCCAGCAGCGATTAAACAATCGTGGATCATTATTGAAACAGATCGATGCGGCTCATCGAGAATTTGATCAATATGCCGGAGTTCAAAAATGGAACCGCCAGCAGGCTCGCGCGATGTCGCTGCTGATGGCTTCCGGAACCACGGAGGCGTTTGATCTTTCCACCGAATCTGTCGCCGTTCGCCAACGTTACGGCGAAGGCATCAACGGAACAAGTTTGCTGTTGGCGCGCCGCCTGGTCGAAGCGGGCGTCCCCTTCGTCACAGTCTTCTGGAAAGGTGATGAAAAAGCCGCCAACGATCGCAAGTGCGCCAGTGGTGGCGGCTGGGATACTCATGGCAATAACTTTGGCTGTCTCAAGGATGACTTGCTGCCTCAGTTTGACCGAGGTTTCTCTGCGTTGGTCGAGGACCTGGCAGATCGAGGCATGCTGGACGAAACTCTGCTTCTGGTCACCAGTGAAATGGGACGCAAGCCAAAGATTGGCGATCCGCGTTCCGGTGGAGTCAGCGGTGCTGGCCGAGATCACTGGACGCATTGCCTGACGGATATCATGGCTGGTGGTGGATTGCGAGGCGGCCAGACCTATGGTTCCAGCGATCGTTACGGAGAGTATCCCTCCGAAAAACCTCTGACACCCGCAGATATCACGAAGACTGTCTATCATGCCATGGGCATTACTGACCTGCAGGCCTTTGACGCAGAGAACCGCCCATACGATCTGCTGGCTGAGGGCAGTGTGATTTCGGATCTGTTCTGAACGCAACGACTTCCCGTTCTGGTTGGTTCATTGGACGCGAATAACAAGCCAGGGATCTCCCGGGCTGTCGGTTCAATCCCAACCCGCTGCGTCAGTTTTGAAGTTGCGCTGTTCAGGACTGGGGAAGATCAACGGGACGAAAACCCATGAAATCAACACACCGTTCAGAGGGCGGCGGCAGATTGAGTCGAAGGAGCCCATTGAATCGCGGGGCCGCATTTCGGCAGGATGACAAAAAACTCCGGAAGCGTGCAGGAACCGAGCCCAAAAAAAAGAAGCGAACAGTTGCCTGTCCGCTTCGTTCATGTCTTTGCCCCGACATAAATGGGGTCGTCTGTTCGTCCTTTTCCTTCTTCAGGAGGCGAGGCCATTATTCCTCGATGCTGAATGGTACGCTGATTAATTGCGTGCCGTTGGAAGTTTTTACCAGAAGAACCAATTGGCGTTTTTCTTTCGCGGCCTGAAGACCTTTTTCAAAGTCTTCCAGCGTATTGACTTCCATTTTTCCGATGCGTGCGATGACAACTCCCGGCCGCAAACCGATTCGAGCCGCAAGACTTCCTCGCTGTACATTTGTCACGACCACGCCGGTGTCGGTATCCAGTTCCAGTTCCCGCGCGAGCTCCGGGGTGAGTTCCTGGACTTCGGCACCAAGGGCATCAACCTGCTGACTGGCTTGAGCAACGTGTTCAGGAAATTCGGCGGCCACGACTGTCAGCTCAATCTCTTTGCCATCGCGAAGCACAACCAGCGGATAGGATTCCCCGATGCTGAGACGCTCAGCCACGGTAATCAACTGCTGTCGATTGCTGACGGCTCGGTTATTCAGCTTCAGAATCACGTCCTGTACTTTGACCCCTGCCTGTTCTGCCGGTGATCCCTTCGTGACTTCTGAAACAATCACACCTTTGGACGTCGGCAGCTCCAGAGCCTTTGCGATGTCAGAATCAACATCATCCGGCTTGACTCCCAAATAGGCTCGGCGAACTTTTCCGTCATTGGCCAATTGATCTCCGACCCACTTTGCGAGACTCACAGGCACCGCAAAGCCAACGCCATCGTAGCCGCCACTGCGAGTTTCAATCGCGGTATTGATACCAATTACTTCGCCAGCCAGATTGACCAGCGGACCACCGCTGTTGCCAGGATTGATGGCTGCATCGGTCTGCAGAAACTCC
>JBIIIF010000218.1:0-12297 GCA_044235005.1 Planctomycetaceae bacterium
CGGAAACAATCCATTGCTGACCGCCATGGACTTCTCCCCACATCAAGGTATCTTTGTCTCGATCCTGCCAGAGGACTCGTGCAATACGGGGCCCGCGATCTCCGGCATCACAAGCCTGTGAAAAGATGCCAGACCAAGTCCCAAAGTGACAGCGGTCCTGAGCCGTCGCAGAGCACTCGAATGAAATATCATATTGAACTCCCTTATTTGTTTTGATGATTTTAATGCAATACTCATGGCATGCACGGCAGTCATTGTGAAGTCCGATGGATTCTCGGGCCGTTGGCGTCATTTCACAAAAGGACTGCCATTGCCCTCTGAAGTTCGAAACTTCCCGCCCTCGAAGTGAATGCAGGACCATGCCAGCGCGTCCGGGGTTCCTCGAAACCAGTAGAATCTTCGATCAGATTTTCCGGTCACCAGAATTTTTGGTGAGCCTTCAAAGTCGGTGCTTCCCTGAAAGCTGGTGTGAATCTGAAAAAACTTCATCAGCACCTCTTCGTCCGATTTGTTCAGCGACGACTGGTGAGTCCATGTCTTTCCGTCAGCGGTCCAGGACTCGGGGATCTCGACGCTCACCGGCGGCACGGCCACAGCAGACGTCTGGCCGCAGCCTGCGAGAATTACGGCGGAAAGAGCGACGAACAATAAAACTATTCTCATTGTTTGAGACCTTTAGTTTTTCTGAGATGAATTTTTTTTCTTCTTGAGCGAATGCTGGCCGGAGCCTATTCACCGCGCACACAGAAGAGGCGAGTTCCCGTTCGAATCACAAACGCTCCATCAGCCGCTGCGACGCCATACACAATGGGATCACGGGCGGAGTCCTTTGAGCCTTCACGACGTTTGCGAAAATTCTCCTCCATGGCTTTCAATTCGTCGGCATCGAGGAACTTGTCTTTGTTCAGATCGATTCGCCCCATCATCTCTCGAAAGTCGGGCGACAGCTCTTCCTCGGAGATCTTGCCATCTCCGTTCGCATCGCTCTTCATTAATGTGGCCATCATTCCGCCGCCGGGTCCGCCAGTTCGTCCGGAACCCTCGCCTTTCGGAGGACTTTGTTCCGTTTTCTCATCCGTCCCATTCTGCTTTTCCTCAGCAACAGGAGCGTTCGCGGCGTCCTTATTTTGCTTGCTTTCGCCAGAAGAACCATGGCCATGCCCCGGACTCTGATGTTCCTTATAGAACTCAGGAGCGGGAGCATTGCGGGGATCCCAAAGCAGATTGGTGGCCACTTTGGAAAACACCGGGCCGCTTTTGATGACAACCGTCTTGCCGTCTTTGCCGAAGAAGTAAACGTTTTCGCCGGACACAACGGGAGTTGCCCAACATGTCGTTCCCAGCCGTTCCGTGTACTGAGTTTCTCCAGTCAGACTATCAACACAGTAGAGCACTCCCACATTGTTCAGGTAATACACGCAGTCACCGTGGATGACTGGACTTGCGTAATCGCAGACCGCTTTTTTTGCTCGCCAAAGCACTTCTTTCTGAGGATTCTCAGAAGAGTCCAGACGCAGACAAAGGTTCGACTGGGACGCTTCTTCTGCCGATCCAAACTCAGGTATACGAGCTCCAACGTAAAGATAGGGGCCAGCAACGGTCGGTGACGGAACAGAGTTCCCGGAAATTCCGTCGAAAGACCACAGTTGCTTACCATCGACAGTGCTGTAGCCGCTGACCGAGCCACCAGAACTGACGATCACCTGCTCATTGCCTTCCTGCTGAACCACGATGGGCGAAGTCCAGGAACTTCCTGAGTGTCGATCAGCCTTCCATCGTGTTTCGCCCGTCTGCTTATCGACTGCCAACAGATAAGAGGGCCCTTTGTGCTCGATGTTGACGATCACTAGTTCGGTGGTCTGAGTCGGTGAACTTCCCAGCCCGTGGTTGTTGTCAAATTTTCCGAATTCGTCGGTCAGGCTTCTGGACCATTTCAAACTTCCATCAGGATTGATGGCAACAAAATCACCGCTCTCAAAGAAAGCATAAACTCCGTTCGCATCGACCAAAGGCGTTGGTGCTGCTCGCGATGCCATGTAATTCGACGCTGCCCGAGAAGACGCGTCTTTCTTCCACTCCCAGACTTGCTCACCGGTTTTTAAGTCCAGACAAACGATCTGGCATTCGTCTTTCATCGGGCCGACAACGGATGTAACAAAGACGTGTCCGTTGAAGATCACCGGGCTGGATTGGCCGTATCCGGAGAGTTCTTTTTGCCACGCAATTCCATTCTCCGGTGACCACGTTATAGGCATTGGTCCCGATGAAATGGAGGAGCCCCCATTTCGAAACTCGGTCCAGACTGACGGAGACAAATCTCCGCCACAACAAATGGCCAGATTCAATAAACAAATTGCGATTGCAGTCGATCGCATGGATAACGTCCTGAAAGAAGACGGTTTAACACAAAAGAGCAGTCGCTGGCTGAGATTACTCAACCAGCGCTGCGACAGATCGCGGATCAGACGACAGGGGCGATTTCAGCCGGTTTGTTCCAAGCACGGCGACGAGTGAGGCTTACCACGGTCGAGTGTCACACGAACACCTGGCCTCAACTGATACAGTGCCTGAAATCGTCTCAGAATTCGCCCAGCACCTGTCCGTCGTTGCGAGCGAACACGTTGCGGAAAATGGCCAGGTTCACGTTCTCGGAAACAAAGCGAACACTGCCATCGCAAAGCGATACCTGAGCTCCACCCACGTGCAGACTTCGCGGACCTGACACGACTTCTCCGTGATTGCCGAAGTCGGGGCTTTTTGAGTTCGGCGGATAGTAGCCCTGAATAAGGGTGTGAAATCCTGTTGATGAAATCCAGATTCCAGCCCGGTTGCCAGTGAAGTTCGTAGACGCCGTTGATTCCATCGCTTCAGCCGTCGGCACGCATGACGCTCCAAGATTGACTCGCTTCATCTGGCGTTGAGGATCTACCAGAGTTGTTGTCGCCGCCTGCCTGTTACCAAACAAAGTTTCCGCCATGAATGCGGTGTTGCTGGTTCCATCGGTGATGTCGCGAAATTTGACGCTCGATCCGCGCCAGAAGAGCCCATCATTATTGCCGGAACAGTAGTTCAACTGTGTTCCTGACCCGCCATTCACAAGATAGTTGCCGCCAGCCCAGGCAAATCCAAACGAATCAGTGAACATTGGATTCCCGGAGTCACTGGGGCACATCAGCACGGAAATGCGAGTCCCGGCCACAGCAGCAATGGCAGGGTTCACTTGCGGATTCCACGCCAGCCCGATTGTCAGCGGCTGATTAAAGTTGATCAGGCTATGCAGGCTGCCCTGTTCATGAAATGGCAACAACTGAGCCTGAGCTGAATAGCCATAAAGAGATGCGCCAGCCTGGAGTGGAAACGAGCTGTGCGTGTCAGCGTAATTATGAGCAGCCAGAGCTAATTGTTTCAGATTATTCTTACACTGAGTTCTTCGAGCGGCCTCACGTGCCTGCTGAACGGCAGGCAACAATAGTGCGATCAGAATTGCAATGATTGCGATGACAACCAGCAATTCGATCAGGGTGAATCCTCGTTTCTGTGTGGAGGAGATTTTGGAGTTCAGCATCAAAGTGTTCCTTATGAAAATTTGAATTGATTTGGAATTAATGCAGGACAAATGAGGGTCTGCATTCAGGCATTCCCGGCATCGGGCCGTGCCTGAACGTGTCATGCAGTCTGTGGAGTCGGAGGTTGGTTCGCCGGTCCGTGGATCCTGACATCAGGTCCGGATCAGGAACGCGAATAGAGGTTACTTCACCGCGAAGAACTGCGTCAGGTGTGCCGCTCCTGTGGCTCGAACTGACGTTGCCGTTCTGTTGAAACCTCAGGGTTGAAGCAGAAGTGACGAACGCTTCACGCGATCACAGTTCAGTGGGCAGCCGCTCAACGCGCGACCGTTCCGTCCAGAAAAAACAACAGGGAACGAAACCACGACCGCCTGAGTCTGAAACGCAAGGCGTGATGAATCCTGTTGATTTCTGGCACGAATCACAGAGAACTGCAATGTGGGACGCTCAAGCCACAGGGGGAGCCCGACATTGCGGCGGCAGGCCAAATCCCAGCATTGGATCTGCACAGCCCGGTGCGACGAGAAGCACGATCTGCTCCGGAGCTGTCGAGAGTTCTACGACAGACGCCAGAATTCGTGGAGCAGCAATCGCCTGACAGATTGCGCAGTGGGCACAGTCATGAGGAGTTTGCTCATCAGGCTGGCCTTGGTCTGATGACCGGGTTGATGAACTGGCCGTATCGTGGGCGTGGTCGTGGCAACAACCAGCGAGGCAACCAGTTGCGGCAGGCTGAGTAAGCGAGGGTGCCGAGCGATGGGGTTCCTTAGTCGACGTGCAGCACTGCACGCCACCACACTCAATAAACGAGTGAAGCCACGGAGCGATCGCAGGAATCAGGAGTTGCAGCGCAACCTGAAGCGAAATAAGAATTTGAAAGCGACGCGGATGCATGCTCTCTGGGCCAGGTAGTATTAAAAACCAACTTAGAGCCCGACCAGTTCCCGTCATTCTAATGACTTGTGCGATTTGTCAATTAGTATTGCGGGAGCATTTTTTCGGAAATCAAAAGTGGGGGTGAGATCCGTACTCAGTACACGCCCTTACTTTCGCTTCGCGCGTTCCACAGTCAGCGTGATCTCGTTGGACTCGATTGGTTGAATGATCGCGGTCAGCGGAGATGACGAGTAGGAGCTGTACAGCGGATCGATCGGATCGCCATGATCCATCGAATGTCTGGGGAGACCATCACTGACAATCATCTGCATGACGATCGCTTTGTGAGTCCCGGCAACAGCGCCGTCATTACTGGCGAACGTGCCAAGGATAAACGTCCCGTCCGGCTGAATCGATCCCTGAGCGTTCAGGGATCCGTCCTCAGAGAGAAGTTCAACTGTCCCCAGCATGACAGGTTTGCCATCAGAAAAGACAGCTCGTCCTTTTACTGGATAGGTCGTCGGTTGCTTTTCGCCGCATCCATTGGATGTGACGAGCAGAACGATCGCCGCAGTGAGGATGTCGCGACGGCCAGAGAGAATGCTCGATAGGACAGTCATGAACAGGTTCTTAAAAGTCACCAACCTGAACACCGTCAGATCGATGACAGAGGCTGGCCAGAATTCGGGTGTTGAGGCTGGAGTTGACCGCTCTTGCGCTGCCGTCAGCAAAAGCGAATTGGCACATTCCGACATGAGCACTGCCGAAGGAGTACACGGAGGCTCGCTGATCATTGGGGTGATGCGCGATGGGGACTCCCGGGCCGCCGATTCTGGCAAAATGAGTAACATGCCGACCCATATAGGCGGGGCCATTCCACGGGCTTTGGGAAAGCTTATCGGGCGGGACGTGAGGTTCACCAACAAGGATTGTCTGGCTGGTTCCGTCTTTCAGATCGCTCATGGAGACTGTGTCGAGCCAGCGACGCTTTAAAACAATCTCTCCATTCACGGACTTCGCTTCGTCAATTTCCGGCGTACTTGAAATCAGCACCCCTGTACCGTAGCCACCCCAGTAAAAATCGGTCGGCAGGCCCGCTGCTCCTGGGGAGTTGTCTCCGTGATTTGCGACATAGTCCGCGACAGCTCCGCCTGGGATTGACTGGACTCCTCCTTTGCAGCCGCAGGGAAATTGAATCTCAATTTGCACATCCTGGGTCACTGCATCAGAAGCAGAATGCCTTTCCGGGCACAGGTAAGTGGAGACCACCGACGAACGGGCCTCGGAGGAATGCAGACCGTAGGGCTTAAACACGTCCCACTGACTGAATAACGCTGATTGCTCAAGGTGAGGCAGAATATGAATCAACCATGTCGGCTCATCAAGTCCTGCGTCAGTGCCGTTAGTACTGTTTGATGCTCGATTGGAATTCAGGATCAGCCGAGCCGGAGGGAACATTCGATTCGCATCGTGAAAGTTATGGATTGCCAATCCCATCTGTTTGAGGTTATTCAGGCATTGCGTTCTTCGAGCAGCAGCGCGAGCGGCCTGGACCGCCGGGAGCAGAATCGCGACAAGGACTCCGATGATGGCAATAACCACCAGAAGTTCAATCAGCGTGAAGCCAGATCGGACATTCGAGTTCGCAGGGGCAAATTCAGGATTAAACGAACGGGATTTCATACTGGTCGACCTTGATCGGCAGGTGGAGTGGCTGCGACACGATGGCACTCTCATGAAACTGAATCAATCTCAGTGCACGGACCTGCTTATCGGCCTTGCGAAGACGAACTGTTTCCGACCAGAAAAACTCGTTCGCTTCAAATCGCTCGAACAGATTAACAGCAGAGCCTACTTCAGAAAACGCCGATTTTCCACAAAATACCGGCAGTCCATGACTCTGGTCAGGCTGTGGCCCGCATTTGTAGTTAATCCGCAATGGCGGGACCCGCGGCCGCGCGAATGCGTGTCAGCAAGGGACCCAGAGAGTTCAGAGGTTTTCCGAGTTTTCTTGCCACTTGTCGATAGCTCAACCCATCAAGGTAGATCCACTTCAGGACTTTGGCGGCTTCCTGCGGAAGGCGAGAAAACAAGCTCTCAATCTGATCTCGCTGCTCAAGTAAACGTCCCGGTGGCGCGTCGCTCGAGGCATAATCCACGGCGGCCTGATGCGCATTAACATGACCCATTGCCTGCAAATAACGGTGCTGAGTCAGTTTGCGAACGACGGCCCGACGAGTAATCACTGACAGATAAGTGGCCAGGGAACTGCGTCCCCGGAATGCTCTGAGGGCGGCCATGTCTCGCAAAAGCAGTTCGGCAAATGTCTCCGCGCAGAGATCTTCGATGTCGTCAGCATTCAATTTCAGGCTGTGAGCCTGAGCCGTGTGCGTAATGACCTGAATGATCAGGCCGGTGAAACGGTCGACAAAGAGTCTCCATGCACCACTCTGGCCCGCCAGAAGGTCATTCAGAAGTTTTCGATCGATGTCTGTCAGTGGCACGGCGAAAGCTCAATTCGTGTTGTCGCAGCTTCGCCGAAAAGATCGCACGAAGCCGCAGGCCAGAAGCCATGTGTCAGGATTAAGACTCGTGGAGCTGAAAAACACCACAGAAACTTGCGTTTCGAGATTCCCTGAAAAAACGTCAGCAGATTGGGCGGCAGTCACATCAGGCTCAACGGGTGAGTTCTGTGAATCTGCCCGATCAAGGGTCAACAACGTTGTTTTATCACTCGCGGATGAACCCCGGCCAACGGATTCTCTGTGATTGGAACAACTGCCATGCCTGATTCTCGGGCGATGAAATCCAACAGCGAAGATTGTGCCACTTCAGGTAAACACCGACAACACTGGATTCGATCCGCAGAAAACAATCCTGGATAAGCGTTCCGGTTGGGAAACCCGGGGAAGACTTCCTGAGCTCAACTGCGGAACCGGAGACCGTTTTCGGCCGGACTTCGATTAGAGACTCCGTCTCAATTTGAACTCTGTCGGATTGCCTGTCTAACAAGTCTGGAAATTGCCGAAAAGGATGTCATAAAACTCAGCTATTCGAGTTGCTCAAATATAGCCAGGACTGACTGGCTGTTTGATTTCTAGACGTGTGTATCAAGTCGCCTCATGTTGGGCGTTGTCATTTGTAAGTGACCAGATCTTCTGGTGGGAAAGGATATTCAATGACCCATGTCGTCGCCGAGCCATGCTTCAATTGCAAATACACTGACTGCGTGGTCGTATGTCCAGTAGAGTGCTTCTACGAAGGTGAAGCCATTCTGTTCATTCATCCGGATGAATGCATCGACTGCGAAGCTTGTGTGCCAGAATGCCCAGTCGCTGCGATTTTCCACGAGGACAATCTGCCGGCTGAGTGGTCAGCTTACAAGGAATTGAATGCCGAAATGGCTCCGCAGTGTCCGGGCATCACAGAGCAGAAAACATCAATGGCCGATACGCACGGCACATGCACCGCGCCAAAGCGTTAATTGCGGATTTGAATTCGCAGCACTGAGTAACTCCGGTCCAAAATCAGGGCCGGAGTTTTTTTGTGCGCTCAGTAACGCATGGAAAGCCGTTTTCCTTCGGTTTTATCGAGCAAAAGGCAGCACTTCTGCTCGATCAGCGACAACGGCAGAACAGCCGTCAGGCCATTTTATCCGGGCCGAGGATGCGAACTGTAGCGGTGAGGGCCGCAGGTCAGACTTCGGCCGGCAATTCGATTTGCGAACTGATTTCTTCCAGTTCCAGAAGCATGGCATCGATTGTGGTGTCATCACGTTCTTCGGCTGCAATCTGAAGCTTTCGCGATGGTTCGGTGAAGGCCGCGAAGCCCACGGTTCCCCCCGTGCCTTTCAGGCGATGAGCGATCTCGCGGACTTCCTGATAGTCCATCCGGGCCTGTGCTGCCCGCAGACTATGCATTGTGTCATCCATACATCCAACGAACGATTCAACGATCTCGCGAAACTCTGGTATGTCAAGCGGGAGCGTCGAGTAAATGGGCCTGCGGACCGTTTCCTGGAATCCTCTTGCCGATCCTGAATCCAGAGGCAGGCTGCGATCGAGTTCTCGGATCCCGGCAACTCCTGGCAACTGATCGAGGATTTCATCCAGCGAGCTTTCGGTAATGAATTTTGATGCCGATGGTGTTGCGGAGATCTTTGTCCTGCTGTTGTCCGCTACAGGATGATTGACCGGTGCGGGAAGTTCAGGTGGCGCATCGGTTGTTTCGAGGTATTCCGCGATCGTGCTCAACAGCAAATCGATGTTAATAGGTTTCGTAAGGAACCCGGAGCAGCCTGCTGCGACACAGCGCTGGCGATCCTGTTCCATGACGTTGGCCGTGAAGGCCAGAATTGGCGTTTTCAAACCCTGGTCACGCAGTGTGCGCGTGGCCGTGAAACCGTCCATCACAGGCATCTGCATGTCCATCAACAGCAGGTCGTAAGTGCCGCGGCTGGCTTTTTCAACCGCAATGGCACCGTTCTCTGCCTCGTCGACAGTCAATCCGGCTTTCCGCAGAACGAGTCCTGCCAGTTGACGGTTGGCAGGTGTGTCGTCCGTGATCAGGACTCTTGCTGTCTTGAAGTAGACTCTGAGCCCATGCTGTTTGCTGCGAGTTGCCGAACGGAATTTCTCCGAGGCCTGCTCAGCGTCCAGCATTGGAACGCCGGACAGATCGCCGGTCGCGATGGAAAAGTAAAATGTGCTTCCAACCCCCGGCTCACTTCGGACCGCAATCTGTCCGCCCATGGCTTCGGTGAGACGTTTACTGATGGCAAGCCCCAGTCCTGTTCCACCGAAGCGACGAGTGACCGAGGAGTCCGCCTGCATGAATTCCTGGAAGAGTCGACCTATCTGTTCGTGTGTCATGCCGATCCCTGTGTCGGTCACTTCAAACCTCAGGAATGGCTGACCATCTTTATCTTCCATACTGGCCACAATCCGGACACCGCCGTCTGCCGTGAACTTAATCGCATTGCCTACCAGATTCATCAGGATCTGACGAAGACGCGTTGGGTCTGCCTGAATGGTTTCCGGAATGGCGCCACGCAGGTTGATCGAAAGGCTCAATGACTGTTGTTCGGCCTTCATACGCAACACGTTGACGACTTCATTCATCAACTGATACGGACTGCATTCGCGGATTTCGAGTTCCAGCTTTCCGGCTTCGATTTTGGAGAAGTCAAGAATGTCGTTAATCAGCTCCACCAGGTGAGTACCGCTGGCATGAATCGTGTCGAGATAAGTTGTTCGCGTAGCTTCCGATTCTTCGAGACCACGCCGGAGAATGTCTGTAAAGCCGACGATTGCGTTCATCGGGTTTCGTATCTCATGGCTCATGTTGGCCAAAAAGTCGCCTTTGGCTTTATTCGCCGCGTCAGCTTCGTCTTTAGCAATCCTGAGATCAATCTTGTTCTTCTCAAGCTGCGTCACATCATCCAGAGAAACCATGACGCCTCGGATTTTCCCTTCGTTGCCGAACAGAGGTGAACAGTTCACTTTGAAGATTCGCTTCTCGCCTGTTTGATCAACATAGTCCATCGTTACACCTGAAACAGGCCGCTCGGCAAGACCGCATTCGGACCATGGCGTGGTTAATGAACTGTCGGTCCGTTTCAAACTCATCTCGCCTGCTTTGCGACCAACGAGCGAGTCAGCTGAACAACTTGCAGTCCTCGCCAGAGCATTGTTGGCCAGCAGAATTCGATCATCCAGACTGACGATCATGAGTCCTTCGTTCAGGATGTCCAGAGCTTCTCGAACACGTCGAGGGACTGCTCGTGATGGATCCAGATTCTTCAGTACAAATCTCAGAAACAAACGGAATGAAAAGAATCCCGAGACCGCGACAAAAAGCAGCAGTTGCAGCTGAGCATTCTCGAGGAATGCATACCAGCGACCAGAATCCAGGGGCAGGAAACTGACTTCCAGTTTGCCCCAAATGCCCTCTGATGTGTGAGACAAAGGTACCTGCATAAAACTGGCGGTGGAATTGTCACCCATCGTCGCGGGCCACAAGGCATCATGATCGCCAACCGCAACCACAAGAATGCCGTCGGCGCGGCGAACGCCAAGGCTGCGGACCTGCTTCTGTCGAGTCGCCACATTCCGCAGGATCTGCTCGATGCCGGTTCGGTCATTGTTGGATAAGAGCACAGACGTACTGAACGCCAGCGATTCCGTCAGCTGCGCACGCCCTTGAGTAATCACAACATTCTGGTCGGGAAGCAGACCCAGAAAGTTGGCTGTGATCAGGATCCCGACCATCGAACACACGAGGCCGATTGTAATTCTTGAGGCAGCAGTCAGGTTTTTCATGATCAGTACTTCTGGTACCGGGGAATATTAGTCGTCGGGGAAGATTAAGGAGCTGAGATTTAAAGTTTCGGCGCTCAGGTTTTTACAGGTGGTGTTGTCTTATTGAGTCGAGCTTGTTCACGATCCATGATCGTCTGCAGCGATTCTTTATCATCGTCCTTGCCTTCGCCATCAATCACCATCAAAGGGTCGAGCATCGTCCAGGCGGGAATCTGTGAGAGGACGCCCGAGAGCAACATTCCTCCGCGAACTGCCCAGATCAGATAGCCAACAGAGAATCCGGTAGTGACGACTCCAACAGACCCGACAACTCGCCCTTCCATGCTGACATTGCGGCTGAGCTTCTTCTCAAACGAGTCAATTTGCTCTTCAGCGCGAGCTGCGAGTTCGCGGTAGAACTCCTGACGCTGCAACTCCTGCGGAGTCAGAGCTGTCTGAGTGTCCCAGAGTTTTGACGAAGCCGCGAGATTGCCACGGCCCAGCTCGCCGAATGAGAATCGCCTGAAGCCTTCGCGATCAGTTCCCGATGAGTTCGCAGGTGAAGCCCCGACAAGTTTCCTGCCCTCATCGTTTTCCTGAATCTGCACCTGTGCCATTACGCCTGTGATCTCGTCTTCGTCGGAGTTCTTGTTCGGAGGTGCTCCGGAGATTGGAAGATTGTCTTCGTCTTCAGAGTTATTGTTGTTTCCTGTCGCCGTGATGCCTGCCGGTGCGATGGTAATGTTCGCGTTGCCACCGGAGCTGGAAGCCGTCGACACGGTTGACGTAGCGGCTGCGGTCGCAGTCGTCGTCGTTGTCGTCGTTGTCGTCGTTGTCGTCGTCGTTGTCGTTGTCGTACTGCTGGTTGAAGACGACGTTCCTGTGGATCCGCTCCCGATAAATGGAGCCTGTACGAAAATGCTGGCAGTCACGGTTGATCCGGTGGCCTGACCGTCAAAGCCGGCAAACTGAAAGCTGTCTGTTCCAAAGAAGCCCGTCGTTGGAGTGTACGCAAAGCTGCCGTTCGGCCTCAATGTCACAGTGCCGTGAGATGGCCCCTGAATCAATACTGCTGATACCGGATCGTTATCGACATCAGTCGCTCCGACAAGAAGTCCCGGAGCAGTTATTGTCAGCGGCTGTCCGGAAAACGTCTCGCCCGAATAACTCCATAAAACTGGCGCGTCATTGACGGCGATTACGCTGAACGTGAACTGAGAAGCAACAGAAAGGCCTGCTGCATCAGTCGCTGTGACCCTGATCACAGAGGTTCCAAACGCGTTTGCCTCCGACCGCACCGACAGAACACCGGTGCTGGCATTGATGCTGACAGAGTTTAACAGCCCTGTCGTCTGGCTGACGGTCGTTACTGCAAAGGTCAGAGACTTCTGATCCGGATCAGAGAAACGTGATGCCGTGCTGATCAACTGGAGCCCCGCATCTTCATTGACGGACACGTCGGGGATCCCGGACGTGATGGGACTCTCGTTCACATCGCGAATGGCGAAAGTGACGTTGCGAACACTGTCCGGATCACCTGCGATGGTCGGGTCATT